>DASZZA010000598.1:0-3325 GCA_035545135.1 Lacipirellulaceae bacterium
TTGACCTATGCAGGCGGAGAGCTGTTAGTTGCGGACCCATCCGGCGAGACGTCTTCGGCAGCCGCGCACGGACAGTCATTTGGCTCCCCACCCTAGCACAAGTGGTGGCCCAATTTCTACAAAAAAATTTGGCGGGGTGGACACTAATTTTAGCGGCGGAGCTTTCTCCGTGCGGGGCAAGCCGCAGCGCTAATTTATCCGGCGTCATGGGGTGGGGGTACGGGGCGACACGTCTTATAATGTGGGGCGTTATGCGAATCGGAGCCGTTAATTATTTGAACTCGAAGCCCTTGGTGTACGGTTTGGACGCACTTGCGCCGTCGGTTCGAGTGACGTACGATCTGCCGAGCCGGTTGGCGGATTCGCTTGCCGCTGGGCGGTTGGATGTGGCGTTGGTGCCGTCGGTCGAGTTTTTTCGGAATCCTGGCTGCATGATTGTTTCAGATGCGTGCGTGGCTTGCCGAGGGCCGGTGCTCAGCGTGAAGTTGCACTTTCGTGTGCCGCCGGTCGAAGTGCGGAGAGTGGCACTCGACGAAGGCTCGCGGACGAGCGCGGGACTTACGCGGATTCTATTGGCGGAGCAGTACGGCGTTCGGCCGCAGTGGGAGGCGCTGCCCATCGGGTGCGGCGTGGAGACCACGGATGCGGATGCCGTGTTGCTGATTGGGGACAGGGCGATCCCCAGGGGGGAAGGCGGAAGGGGGAAGGCGGAAGGCAAGCCACCCTCACCCTGCCCTCTCCCGGAGGGAGTGGGTCGCGAGGACGTACGATTTGTGGAAGTTTGGGATCTTGGCGAGCGTTGGACGGAGTGGAAGGGGTTGCCGTTTGTGTTTGCGATGTGGGTGGGGCGTCCGGGGGTGGATGTGGGTGAGGTATCTGGCGTGCTTGGAACCGCGCGGGATGAGGGGCGGCGGCATTTGGCGGAAATTGCGGCGCGCGAAGCACCGTTGGTCGGTATTGCAAGCGACTTGGCGCTGCAGTATTTGCGCGACAACTTGCATTTTGTGTTGGGGGCGGAGGAACGCGCCGGATTGCGGAAGTTTTACGAGTTGTGTGTGAAGCATGGGTTGGCGCCGGGCGGCTGTGACGGTGCGATTTGGGATGCGGGGAAATTGGGAGCTTATCGACGGTAGGTTCGGCCTGGCGGCCGACGCTAAAGAACGAATATGGTCGCGCGACGAACTAATACCGACTTGCTGAGAAAGGCCGTGGGTGGCGAGCGGCTTTCGCCGGAAGAAGGTTTGCAACTGTTGGAGTCGCATGACCTGGCGGCGCTGGGGCGCGCGGCCGACGAAGTGACTCGGCGAATCCATCCGGAGAATTACCGCACGTACAATATCGATCGCAACATCAACTACACGAACGTCTGTACGGCCGTGTGCGATTTTTGCGCGTTCTATCGGCCGCCAAAATCGGATGAAGGATACGTGCTCGAGCGCGAGGAGTTGTACCGCAAGATCGAGGAGACGCTCGAACTGGGCGGCGACCAGATTCTCATGCAGGGCGGATTGCATCCGGAGTTCAAGCTGGAGTGGTACGAGGAATTGCTGCGCGACATCAATTCGCGGTTTTCGCAGCTCAACGTGCACGGATTCAGCCCGCCGGAGATTTTTCACTTCACAAAGGTATCGAAGCTGCCGCTGCGAACGGTGCTGGAGCGGCTGAAGGCGGCCGGGCTGGGGAGCTTGCCGGGCGGCGGGGCGGAGATTCTGGTCGACCGGGTGCGGCGCGACATTACGCGCGGCAAGGTGCTGACTGATGATTGGCTTAACGTGAACCGCGTGTGGCACGAGTTGGGTGGGCGCAGCACCGCGACCATGATGTTTGGTCACATCGAAACGCTGGCCGAGCGGATCGAGCATTTGGAGCGTTTGCGGCAACTGCAAGATGAAACCGGCGGCTTCACGGCGTTCATCTGTTGGACGTTTCAGCCGGAGCACACCGATATGGCCGACGTGCCTCCGGCCAGCGCGTTCGAGTACCTGAAAACGAACGCGGTCGCGCGGTTGTATTTGGATAACTTCGCGAACATCCAATCGAGCTGGGTGACGCAGGGACTCAAGATCGGACAACTCGCCCTGCTCTACGGCGCGAACGACATGGGCAGTCTGATGATCGAGGAAAACGTCGTCGCCGAGGCGGGCACGGTGCATCATCTGTCGCTCGATGAAATCCGCGGCGCGATCGCGGAGCTTGGCTACGTTCCGCGGCAACGCAACGTGCATTACGAGCTGCTCGGCGAAGAGCATGAGCAGCGAGCGATCGAAGCCAATCACGCGCGGTACGAGCAAATTCGGGCGGCCCAAACGAACCGCGGCAAGCACGACCGAATCTCTAAACTCGTGCCGCTGTCGATCGTACCGGGCGACAGCAGGCCGTAGGGTGGCCGGCCGATCGTCCGGTTTTTTGAAGTGCTTTTCGCTGCCCCGCTTTACGGATATAAGCTAAACTCTAGTAGGGAGTTATCGCCTGGAGGGTCGCATTCTCTGCGGGCGTTATTGGATATCGTCGCGCGCAGCGAGTGTCGTGGGTCATGATCGAAGCCAGGTCCCTCACGAAGGCATATTCCGATCTGATGCGCGGCGAGGTGCTCGCGCTCTGCGACGTGACGTTCACCGCACCGGCCGGTCAAGTATATGGTCTTCTTGGGCCCAACGGCGCGGGCAAGACGACCGCACTGCGGATTCTCAGCACCGTGCTGCAACCCACCAGCGGCACGGCGATGGTGGGCGGCTTCGATTGCGTGACGCAGCCCGAAATGGTCCGCCATCAAATCGGCTTCATCAGCGCGAACACGGCGGTGTACGACCGTATGACAGCGTGGGAAATGGTGGAGTATTTCGGCCGCCTGTACGGCATGGACGACGATGAGCTGCGCCCGCGGATGGAATTGCTGTTCGAGCGGTTCCAGATGCAAGAAATCCGCGACCGATTGGGGGCGAAGATGAGCACCGGCATGAAGCAGAAGGTTTCGATTGCGCGGGCGATTGTTCACGATCCGCCAGTGTTGATTTTCGACGAGGCCACGACCGGCCTGGACGTGCTTGTGGCGCGGGCATTGCTCGATGCCGTGGCGGAACTTCGCGACCAGGGCAAGTGCATCCTGTTTTCGACGCACATCATGCGCGAAGCGGAGCGGCTGTGCGACCGAATTGCGATCATGCACCGCGGACATATCCTGGCCGAGGGCACGCTCGACGAACTGCGCGACCAGCATGAAGAGCGGGATTTGGAAGAGTTGTTTTTTCGGTTGATTAGCAAGCGACAGAGCGAGGAAATGGTGAGTCGGTGAGTAAGTATTGATTCTTAAACCCACTCACTTACT
>DASZZA010000599.1:0-2418 GCA_035545135.1 Lacipirellulaceae bacterium
GAGGTAGGTGTCGGGTGTCGGGTTTCGGGGAGGTTGAGAATTTAGCGTGATCTCGTTCCGACGCTCTGCGGGAACGCGGAGCTGGCGTCGGGTTTCGGGTCTGACACCTGACACCCGACACCTGACACTTATCATCGCAAGGTTAGCTTACGCTTACTGCGAGACGTCGTATCCGATGGGGCCGATAAGATCGTTTTGCCGCGGCGAAGTGGCAGGCTGCCATTGGAGTGGCTGCGGGTTATTCGGTTTGGATGCATTACGCACAAAAACCGGTTGGTGTGGAGGGCTGTACGGCCGTGGGCTCGTATAGACCGGCGTCGCAGCGGCTGTAGCGACTGGCGGCTCGCCTGTCGCTTGTTGCGTGGTGAAATTCACACGCGAGCCGCCTGTGACCTCGGCTAACTGGCCTCTAGACCCGCTCGCCGATGACGAGAACGAGTCAGGTAACAGGGGCTCGTAGCCAGATTCTTTCGGCGCCGCGCCCTGAGACGTAGGAGCCGCCGGTTGAATTGCCGGCTTCGGCTGGGCGGACTGCGGCGGAACCACCGGTTGCGGCGGAGTCGGCGGCGTCATGGCCGGCGCGTTTGCTTTCGGTAGCTCAATCGGTTTGGCTGTTCCGGGAGCCATTTCCGACCTTTCATCTCCGGCACCAGCGGGCAAGCTGATGTCGGACGGCGCAGGTAGAGTCGGTTCTTCCGTGGTTGTGCCGCTCTCGTTCTGGTCGGTTATGGTCGAGGGTGCTGCCATCGTCGCATTCGACGAGTCATCGTAACCGGTGCCGCCCGATATCGGCATCTGCATGCCAGGGGCCATGCCTTGCATCGGCACGCCGACATTCATGCTCGGTGTGGTTCCGCAGCTGGAGCAACTGCCATTGCCGCAGCCGTCATCGCACGGGTCGAGCGCCTGGGTGGGATTGCACGCCGTCGGCACTTCCATGTGGCCCGCACAGTACAATCCACGATTGTTGGGCGAGGTGCTGAATGTTCCGGGCCCCGCGCACGGCGCCTGGCAAGCGTCGATCGGGTCGACGAACTCGGGTGTGACGAGGATTAGCAGTTCCGTCTCCTGGACCTGGTCGGTGGTCTTTCGAAAGGGGACGCCGATGATCGGTAAGTCGGAGATGTAAGGTAGTCCGTCCTTATTTGTAACCGTTAGTTGTTGAATGAGACCGCCGATCGCGAATGTTTGACCGGCCTTCATTTCGACGGCCGTATCAACCCGGCGGGTGTTCATCGCCGGGACTTGCGTGCCATTGATGGTGATCGCTTTCGCGTAGTCGGGAGCACTAATCTGGGGCCGGACCTCGAGGCGTATGTTGCCGTTGCCTAGAACGATGGGAAGGAAGTCGACGATAGTTCCGAACGGCTTGAATTCGATCGTCGTGGTACCCAGGCTTTGCGGCACCGGGATCGGGATTTCGCCGCCGTCTTGAAATTGAGCGGGACGTCCGCTGACGGCCACAATGTCGGGCTCGGCGAGGATCTTGGCAGCTTGGCAACGTTGAAGCGCGTCGAGGAACCCGAGGAAGGCCGTATTGCTTTTGAACACGCCGAATTGAAAGGTCTGTCCGCCGCTGCCAATGAGTCCACCGACCTTGGCAAATCCTCCGCCACCGCTAATGGTCGAGCTAGCGGCGCTCAATAGGCCGCTGACATTGGATGCGGCCAGAATGCTATCGCCGTTGAGGATCGCCCAATCGACACCCAACTCGCGCAGCTTCGTGCGGTTTACTTCCATCACCTTCACTTTCAGCAGCACTTGCTGCACGCCGCCGACCGTGATGTTGTTGATAACCTTCGGAGAATAATCCTGAGCGAGCTGCATGATCGGCGTCACGTAGTCCGGCCGATCGACGTAGCCCGTAAGCACCAGGCTCTCGCTGTAGCGGTACACCTTGATCGAAGCGTGTGGGAACTGTGTCTTGAGGGCCAGCTCCAACTCGCGAGCGTCGCCATAGATCAGAACATCCACGGTGTGGACCTTGCCCGCTGAGTCCCAGAGGTTGACCTGCGTGACGCCGGGCTTCTTTGCACTGATTTGCACCTGCGTGGCCGAAAGCGGCGTGACCGCGAGCAGGTCCGGATTATTCACTTGCACGCGCGGAATGTTCTTGTCGAGCGTGAGGATGCGGCTGGTGTTGACGGTCAGTTCCAACTTCTCACTCGCTCCGCTGACCTTGCAGATAAGCGAGTTCGACTGGAGTTGCTGCGCGCGAGCGCGCGTGATTGCACCAGCCAGAAGCAGCGTGGAAATAAGACACGTTGAAATCGGCAACCAGCCTTGTCGGCGCCTGCAGTGATTGTCGTACATCCTTGTACTTCCTTCTTGGTCGTGCGCTCGCGCGCCGCTAGCTTCCGTGCTTGGGTCGTGCCGTAGCGTGGGCTATGCCCACCATATTTCATTTCATGCGTTCTT
>DASZZA010000600.1:0-6305 GCA_035545135.1 Lacipirellulaceae bacterium
CGGAAACCCATGTGATTGTGCAGCGAAGTCATCATCGACGACTACAGATTGTGTTCCTGACACCTTTTAGGTAGAGCTGTCGCGTTAGGTAGAGCTGTCGCGGTCAGCACATAGCCATCACAATTCGCATAATCGATGAAATGCAACCGGGCCGGGGGCGGCAGTCGGCTGCTTTCACATTGATCGGTTATTGCTGTCGCGTTGACCGGCCTATGCGTCGATGTACGATTTTAGTGTCGCCCGCCGGCTCGTTCCCAGCCGGGCCGCATATTTCCGTAGGAGATGTCCCATGGGTGAACGAATCGCTCCCCGACTCTACTCGCCGATTTATTTAGTGATGGCGGCATGGCTCTTGCCAACGGCTGGCATGTTTGCAGACGGCCCTGCCGACAATCTGCAACAGTTGGTAAACGACACCGCCGCGCAAGTTCAACTTGCCTACCGACAATTGCCGAACGAGCGTGACCGCCGTCAGGCGAAGTTGGATTCTGTCGTTGCCGCGTGGCGTGCGTCGAACCGCGACCAGGCCAGCAATGAGCGCCTCGCGACATGGCTGCACACGGCGATTCTGAACTCGATGCCGGGCTCAACGAAGCCGTTGCCGCCGGCTCCGACTTTCGCTGCCAGCGATAAAAGTGTCCTGCATGCGGCGGCAAGCGTTGAGAGAAAAACGCCCCCCGTGTCGGATGGAAAGCTGGATGACGACCCGTTCCGCGATGATCCGGCGAGCGAGAGCAAATAAGAACTCGGTTGGCATGATCGCGGCCGGTGCAGCGGCAGGCTGGAAGACCGCCGCCACCCATTTACTTTCCACCTTTTCCGCCAGCAGGTTTTGCGGCGCCGGCTGCCGGAGCAGCGGGCGTTGCGGCTGCCGCCGCGCCACCTTCTGCCGTTGCGCCCTCTTCCTCTTCCTTCTTCTTCTTTTTCTTCTTCATCGTGAGCTTGCGTACACGAACCTTGGGTAATCCGAGCGGCGAATCGCCCTCAGTCCAACGGTCGGCCTCGCGCAGCCGAGCGATCCGCTCGACGCGCGTCAGCACGCTGCGATTGCGGGTAGCCCCGCGCTTTACTCGTAAACTCTTGTCGATAGTCATGCAATTAGCTCCGGCCGACGCGGCGATGATTGATTCGTATGGACCAATCAATATAAACCACTGCCTTGTGGCACTCAAGCGTGAACGCGTCGCCAAAAGGCTTTAGAGCTTCTAAACAAAATGGCTTTGGAGAGGGGGACAGTTCCATTTTGCTCCGAAGACTCCGCAAAATTGGGACAGTCCCCGGCCATTTTGTTAGGAGCTCTTAAAACTCGGCCGGAACAATTTCGCCGCCGGCGCGGGTGACGAGGGCAATGCCGACCAAGGTGTCGAGCGAGCTGTTGATGAAGCGGGTGCTGCCGTCAGCGAAGCACACCTGAGCGCCACCCGGATGGAAGCTGTAGATTTCGCCGTCGTTTTTATGATTGATCACCGGCTCCGTGTTCAGTGTAAAACCCGAATCCGGATCGGCCCAGCCGGTACCCGCGTCGACTGGTATTAGCTTGCCGGAGACGTTGCCGGGATGGCCGTCCATATATGGGGTGGGTCGTCCGGCATCTTCTGCAATAAGCAGTGTCTTGGACGTGCCGTCGGTTATGTCCTTCACGCGACACGGCTGGCGGAGCAGGGCCTTTGTCATGACGCCGATAACTTTTGGATTGTCCTCACCGTTGCCGCCTGGCACATTTCCCGGATAGGTTCCTAATTCGTCGAAATGCAAGTTCCACACGCCGGTGCCCACGCCATTTGTGCAGCCGTAGTCGCCGGCGGCAGGCTTGGGGTTGGTCGTAAAATTATCGTCGAACCGCGACTTTTCAGGCACCGACGGACACACGTATATCGACAACGGATAGCTCACCGGCGGGCGGTTGTCGATGTTGAACCACTCTTTTTTGAGGTCGTACTGCGAGGCGATATTTTGCTCTTCGGCGTACGGGAGAACGACAACCGTCCACGATGCGTCATTTGATTTGGCCGAAGGCCGATCGGAAACCGCATGTTTGCTCGTGTCGGTCGGTAGCAGGTTCCAGCGGCCACGTGGGAAATATTCCCGCGTGCTTTCGTAATTGAGGACCGCCAACCCCGTCTGCCGCAAGTTGTCGAGACACTCCGTGCGACGTGCCGCTTCGCGCGCCGCCTGAATGGCCGGAAGCAGGAGCGCGACCAAAATGCCGATGATGGCGATCACCACGAGCAGTTCCACCAACGTGAAACCACGCGTCGGATTACGAGATTCCAAATCCATTTCTTTGAACACTAATCGACGCGAATTCCCACTAATGAAAAATTAGCGGAGATCAGCTAGGAGTAGCGTTCCTCCTTCAATTGCGCTTTAGCCGCCGTCGCGAGCTGCAATATTCGGGCCGCCACGAGAGCACTACCACGCCCAGCGCCAGCAATGCAAAGGATTGTGGTTCCGGAACCGTCGTGGCGCCGAGGGCCGCGCCGCCACTTGGTGATGTTGCGCCGAAGTGCGCGCGCCAGACGTCGTAATCCGCCATGTCGACCGTTTTGTCGCCGCTGAAATCGCCCTGCAACCAGCCGCCGGCGGAGCCGAGGTTTTTGCGCCAAATGATGTAGTCGGCACTTGTTACTTGCCCGTCCAAATTCGCGTCGCCCATTTGGAGCCAATTTTGCAGACCGTCGAGGCCTTGATGTCCGGCGCCGGAGCTCCAAACGTTGGGTTTCCCGAACGTACTTTCCGAACCATCGGCGTAGTCGGTGATGTTGGTGTCTAAATATATTGACTGCGGCTGATCCCCGTTGAATCGACCTTCAAGTCGCAGGATTTCGGTCGAGCTGACGCGCCAGGTGGAACCCAACCCCGTGTCCTGCTCGCCATAGGGGCCCTGAATGACGTTTCCTTGGGCATCCGTGATCGTGTATTGCCAATTGTCGTTGTTCGCAGCGAACAGGCCGCCATCTTCAGTGCCGATGGCAAACGTGCCGCTAGTGGTCGTAACGCTGCCCGAGAAATTGAAGTATTTGTACGACGTGTCGGGATTCTGCTCACCGGCAAAAACGTGGATGTGCCAATCGCCGTTTGCGCCGCCGCCGTTTGCCGCGGGATCCCAAGACGTGTCCGTGGTGTAGAGATGTGGATCAACCGTAGGAGTCGACGGGGACGAACCAATGTACATGTCCGTGGCGCTGTTGAACGCAGTTCCATGGAGGACTCCAAAGCCATCGTACCCGCCGTCGCGCGTGCCGGTGGCTTTGTCGTACCAGACGTCGCTCCATTCGCTGAGCGTGATGATTGTTCCGCGCGGCACGGCTGCCCAAAGCGGATCGTTGGTGAACGTGATGTCTCCCGACCCGACGCTGCCATGAAGGTTGTCTTTGTCGTAAGACCAGTGCATCGTCCAACCGCGCAGGTCGAGCGTATTCTTGAATCCGGCACCCGGTTTCGGATCGCCTTGGACGACGAGGAATTCCATCCAATTCTGTCCGTTGCCCTCAACGCGGCCGAATGTGCTGTCGGCGTTGCCGTTGTCGAGGTACTTCGATCCGCTTACAGTGTTGACTTCGTTCAACACTAGGGAGTTAGGAATGGCGCCATGAGCACTTGCGGGCGCGAGCCCCGCCACCGCAGCTAACCCGATTAGCAGTTCTCCGAATCTCGGCGTAAGCATCGTGCGATTTTCCTTTGTCGTCGTGAGGTTACGAAGAAGAGGCAGCCGCCCGCCGTGGCGGGCGGCTGCCCTCGTTTGCCTGAAGCGTATCAGGATCGCGGTGTCATCAAGGCAAACAGGAAGTGGGGATTCAACTGCGGCGGCGCCGAGAGCCGCCAATCGATATGGCAGCGAGTAACAAAGCGAGCGACGAAGGCTCCGGAACAGTAGCCGGAGCGTAGGTGCCCGGGTTGCCAATATCGCCACCTGCACTAGAGTACGACGCGTACGAATCTCCGACAGAGGACAACACGGCCTGCGAAGGGGCATTCGTGCCGAGTGCTACCAGTGGAAAGTTGCCGCTGACGTTCTGAGTGCGGACCGTGCCGGGGAAAGTCTGGTCACCGTAGGTCAATCGATCGACGACGGAGTTCGTGGCGTCGAAAAGGTTGATCTCGTCGTTCCGGCCCAGGTTAGCGGTGTTGTCACCGACGATCTTCACCGAAGCCGACAGGCCCCAACTGGTGCGGAAATCGGCGGCGGGGACTTCCGTAAGAATTACCGATTCCCCCGCTGCGACGGTCCCGAAACCGCTGAGATCGACGGTGCTTGGAGTCTGGCTGTCGTCGTCAAAGCTCCAACCATTCATGTCAATCGGCGAGCTGCCGACGTTCGTGAATTCGATGAATTCACCGTTTGTGCCGCTATACATCCATTCGGTGATGCGCATCATCGGCGCGGCATTAGCCGTATTGACGATTAATAGTAAGGCAGCGGTGAGACCGCCCATTTGTTTCCAACTCATTAGTTCCCTCCGATTGCGATATCCGAGGCGTTGCGTTTTGCCCTGCAGAGCGTGCTCTGACTCCTCAATTGATTGGCGATCTTGGCGATAGCGTGTTAAGATCGTGTGAGCCAAAAATTAAAATTGGCCGGTTAGCTCAAATTGCCTGAAAACTGACCGTCGGCCCGTTTTTAACTGTGGGCCTCGAAGGAGTTCTGCCATGAACGAAATTGATCGCCGTCGGTTTTTGGGTAGCGCGGCCGGCGTTGCCGCCGTGTTCGGTGCGACGGGTCGGCTGAGTGCGGCAGCACCGGCTGAAAAGACGCCAGCCGACGCAAGCGCGTCCGAGCGCCCGCCGGCGCCGCCAATGATCGAGCTTGGAAAAACAGGCATTAGAATGTCGCGGCTTGGTCAGGGCACCGGTGTGCACGGTGGTAATCGGCAATCAAATCAAACGCGGCTGGGTTTCGCGAAACTCGTCGACCTGATGCATCACGCGTACGATCGCGGCATTCGTTTCTTCGATTTGGCCGACCTCTACGGCACGCACATTTACTTCCGCGAAGCGCTCAAGGAAATGGATCGCAGTCAGCTCACGATCCTCACCAAATTGTGGTGGCGGTACGACGGGCCGGAGAACCAAACCAAACTGCCCTACCGTCGGCAAATGGCTCGCACCACGCTCGAACGGTTTCACGACGAGCTTACAACCTATCCCGATATTGTCCTCTTGCACTGCCTCACGAAACCGGATTGGGACAAACATATGGGGCCATACATGGATGTGCTCCACGACGCCAAGGCGAAGAAGCAAATTAAGGCCGTGGGTTGCTCGTGCCACAATCTCGACGCGATGAAGACAGCGGCCGCATCTCCATGGATCGATGTAATGCTGGCTCGCATCAACATGAAGGGGGGCGACAAATTTATGATGGACGGCACGCGCCAACAGGTCGAAGATGTGTTGCGCGCGGCCCGGGCCAACGGAAAGGCCATAATCGGCATGAAAATCTTCGGCGAAGGCCGGCTCGTCCACGAGCGCGATGCTTGCATCCGATACGCTCAAGGCAACGGCCTGCTGGACGCCATGACGATCGGTTTCGAAACGCCCGCTCAAATTGACGACGTGCTACGGCTGATGCATAAGCATCCGGCGAAGGCGGTCGGCTAGCTTTTCACACGTCCACATCAAAGTAGATCGTCGGCCTAGTGAGCACCGTGCAACACTCGCACAACGACTATCCCGGAATCGTGAGGCTCATAGAAAAGTACATACATGCCATGTGTAAATCGGCGCAAGCGTGGTCCAATGTGTTCGACCGCCTCGCCCATAAACGGTTGCTCAGCGAGTAGGAGGGGCTGTTTCTCGATTTCGTCGAGCCACCGAAGACTGCCGCGGGGTTTTCTTGGGCGATATACTCGCCGATCAATAGAAGGTCCTGCTCCGCTTGGCGAAATCGATCAACGCGGCCCATCGACCGTGATCCCGCATTAGATATGGCTTCCAGCCTGCGGCTCAATTCGGCCTTGATTGCCGCGATGTCGATCGGTCTCGCTCCGGTTGGATCGGCGTACGCTTCCTCGATTCTCTCGCGCACGTGGTCATCGCCGGTCGCGTGTGGCTCGAGTGGATGAGTTGGTACCTCACATGCGAGGCCGGATCTTCGCATAGAGCAATGCCACCGCTGGCGGTGATCGCAGCGAGTTGTTCTGGCGTCAACGATGCTTCATAAGTGGGTTCCATGCCATTAGTATAGCATCCAAACCCTGATAGAACATATAACTCAACCCATGCTTCGCTGGCGACTTCTATTTGGCGCTGTGTTCATTGCTGCGCTCGTGCTCTGGTGTTGGCTCGACGCGATGGTCACGCGG
>DASZZA010000601.1:0-4213 GCA_035545135.1 Lacipirellulaceae bacterium
AGAGTGGGTCGTGCGGCGCAGGATCAAGCGAGAGCTCGCCGGACGCATTGCCGTCGCTCATGAGCGCCCCTCTGGTGTCTTGGCGGGCCGCACAACGACCTTTTCTCCGGCGCGAAGTCCGGATAATACCTCGTATCCCTCCGGCAATTCCCGGCCCAACTGGACGCTCCGCCGGCGAACGCTATTGCCCTCGACAACATCCACAAGCGACAACTGACCGACATGTGAGACAGCGTCGCGAGGAACGATCAGGACTTCCTCCTCCGAAAGCGGAATGAATATTCGACCGAACATGCCGCTATAAACGCCCGGCGGGCACGGTCCGGTGACTTTCACCGTGAAGGAACGGCTCGCGGTTTCGGCTTGCGGAACGATTTCGCGGACGGTTGCCGAACACTCGTGTCCCAACGCATCGAGTCGGGCTCGAATCTCGTCGCCAACCTTCAGATGTTCCGCAAGTGACTCGCGAACCGTGGCCACAAGTTGCATGCGGTTCGGTTCGTAGAGTGTAACGAGCACCTGACCAGGGCTAACCGTGTCGCCCGCCTCGACGCGTTTGTCAATCACCACGCCGGTGAGCGGCGAGTGGATCGTGGCGTATCCCAGTAGCACGCGAGCCTCGTCGGCCGCTTGCTGGGCGCGTTGCAACTCGGCTTCGGACGTTTTCAATTCATCCGTGATTTGGTCGAATTCGGCCCGTGTCACCACGCGTGCTGCGACTAATGTCTCGGCTCGCGCATAGTCGGCTTTCGCGCGATCGTGACGCGACTCCGCGGATCGCACTGCGGATTCCGCTTGGTTAAGCCGGGTGCGCAGTTCCGCGTCATCCAGACGCACCAACACATCGTCCTCCGTCACCGCTTGTCCGGCCCTAACTTTGACTTCCACAACCCGAGCGAGCAGCTTCGATGCAACGGCTGCCTCGTGGACTGGCTCGACGCTTCCCACGGCCGTTTCGAAACGCGGCCGGCGAACAACGCCAACTTCTGCGGTCGCATCTGACGGCACGGATGATTCGGCAGTTATCGGCGGTCGCGATGTATCAACCTTCGATTTGAACACGCCCGCTAACACTAACAGGAGCAACGTCAAACCACCCGCCATCAGGATCGCAATCGCAACGAAAACGATTACGCGACTAAGCCGACGCACGTTTCGCAATCGAGATGAGTTTGTCAACATGGCCGCGAGGCGACGCATTCATACTTAGGGGCCAGTATCCAAACTTACACATTAAACTTTCCCAGCTCAATCGCGCCAGCGGACGTTCTCGTCCTGTACAAATCGAATGCGTAGCGCAAGTCGTTTGCGGGAAGAGACGTGGGTACAATCCGGAGAGGGCGTGATCGTCAACCAAATAAATGTTCCGTGGTTGGGCGATCAAGCCAGAACTGGGAGGTTTGCCGCCGACATTGCGCTAATGTCGAACCGGAATTTCGCTCGAAATCCAAGCACAATGACGCCTCTGCAGCCCGATAGTCAACGCTTCTGTACCAGACAAGACCAACCCAGAAAGTGCTCCGTGATGCCAGGAGCTTCATCGAACCGGAACTCGTGTAAGTCCACGATTCGAAACGCCAAGCCGAGTTCGTCACGAATCTGTTCTTCCGTAACTACCGGCGGACCAGGATCGTGTGGCTCGCGCGCGTTGCCAGCCAGGATGAGGCCGCGGCCGCCTGAAGCCAGTTGCCGCGCCACGACTGGGGCGTACTGATCTGGTGCATTCCGACGCACGGCATGATAACAACCGCGATCGAAAAAGAAGGCAAAGGGTTCACCCAGGTTGGGCAATTGGAGCACATCGGCGACCATGAAATGTACCTTAACCCCGGTGGCGTGAGCACGTCTTTCGGCTCGTTCCACTGCCAGCGGAGCCAGGTCGACACCGGTTACGTCAAAGCCCTGCTGGGCGAGCCAGACACTATTGGTTCCCGTTCCACAACCTAACTCGAGCGTATGACACGGCTGAATTGTGTACCGATTGAGCACACGGTGCAATTCCGAGGAAGGCCGACCTGTGTCCCAAGGCAGATCACCGTCGCGGTAGCGATCGTTCCAATCGATGTGCTCTGTCATAATTTTTGCTCAGCATCCTGCGCGACTTTACAAACTGTGAAAGACGCAATTTGCAGACGGTACGTACAGTATGGACGTAGCGAGCCCCTTGTAAACCACGAACCCCGCGGAACTTCGTCCCGGCCGCCGGCTTGTGAATCTGTCCTTCACCCCATACTTGGCTTCAGGATAAACTTGCCGAGATGGTGCGCATCGAGGGCGCGATGTGCGTCGGCGACCTGCCCCAAACGGAACGTGTGAGCAATGTGCACGTGGAATGGCCCGGCTGCGATAAATCGATTGACCATTTCGATGATGTTCGGATCGGGTGTGCCATCGTAGCTTTGAACTTCCACGCCGTGGGGCGTTTTGGGCTCGGGGTCGACGCCGTTGGGAAAAGCGACGCGACCACCCTCGCGGACCGCCGACAGCGCATTGTCGACTTCTGATCCTCCGGCCGTAACGAGCGCCGCATCCAGGCCCTCCGGGGCGAAGGCTCGGGCCGCGGCGGCCACATTGTCCTGATGGCCGTCGACGACCGCATCGGCGCCGATTTTTTTCGCCAGCGCCGCGCCGTCGTCTCCGGATGCAACCGCGAGTACCCGCGCGCCCATTCGTTTCGCGAATTGCACCGCGAGATGGCCGACGCCGCCGCTGGCGCCGATGATCATCACCGATTCACCCTTCTTCAGGCCGATCGCCTTGTCCAAGCCGTACAGTGCCGTGACCGCGTCGACCATGAGTGCGCCGGCTTGTTCTGTCGAGACCTTGTCCGG
The DNA here is from genome assembly GCA_035545135.1 of Lacipirellulaceae bacterium. Classification (GTDB taxonomy): domain Bacteria; phylum Planctomycetota; class Planctomycetia; order Pirellulales; family Lacipirellulaceae; genus JABDGM01. The sequence continues at coordinate 2,832 of DASZZA010000601.1, forward strand.
CACGTTCGCGGCGTTGTCGGCTTTCGCGGTGGCGTACTCCGCGTAGAATCCGCCCTTGGGATTGGCGAGGCTGCACGCATAAACGCGGTCACCTTGCTCAAACCGGTCCACCTGCCGGCCCACGGCGGCGACCATTCCCGCGCCATCGGAGCCAAGCACATAGGGGAACTTTGGTTTATTTCCCAAAAGCTTCGCGAAGCCCCCCTCGCGCTCGAACGGGTCCCACACGCCGACGCCAGCCGACTCGACGTGAATCAAGATTTCGTCGTCTCCAGGGGTTGGCACGGGCAGCGACTTGACCTTGAGCGTTTCCAGGCCGCCGAAGTGATCGATGGCTACGCCCTTCATCATCTTTGCTGTTGCAGTACTCACCATTTCCTCCTTAAGCATGCGCCTTGTTTGCGGGATTATTCCTACTCAATGACAACCAACAGGCAGAGTTCGTGGAACGGAAAGCACAGCCTCGCCATAGCTCGAATACCGCCACGTATGCAACCCTTTTTGGACAAGCAATTTCGATGCCGCGCTGCCACGAGCGATCAGACAAAACGTCAGCACACTCAATCTGCGTCAGTGTACAGGATTTGCGACGCTTGACGCGTCGTCAGACTTTCAAGCGCGCCGCATTGTCGGTTTTGATGGTCATTCAGGCATTGCGCTCAGTGGCGAAACACCACTATCCGGGTCGACTTTGCATCACGCTTTAGAACGATCCGAGCGCGGTGCGGTTTGATCCTGCCACCTAGCGATTTAGCGGTACGATGGCTCTTCATCCGGCCAGCATGACGGTCGTCTTCCGCCGGTCCGCAGACGTGACGATCCAGATCGTCTTCCCCAATAGGGTCTTGTACACCGATCGCAACTCGCCGCCCGACGTGATTGCAGCGTCATTGCGCGCCGTCTCTTCCGCGCTGATGCTTCCCCAGTCGCCTCGCATGTGGCGAATAAGAAAATAGGTTGATTCCTGGCCGCTCTCTTCGATGACCCGCGCTGCCTCTGGTGTGATGGTGTAGAGTCCGAGACGAAATCTGGGGATCATGCTTCGGTTCCTCGCACCTTTTGGATGTTCGCTGGCTCAAGGACCACTTTACCGTCGTTCAGCGCTCAACTTCAACTTTTCTTTTGCTTTCCCTTCGGCCTCAAATACAGGTACACGGACACATCTCACTCTAAATCCAGTGCCTCGCAAACTTTCGACAGCAGCTCTGGCGTTGGCTTCGTCTTGCCGGTCTCAAGGTGGCAAATGCTGACTTGCATGACGTTGAGCTTGTCGGCGAGCTGCTGCTGCGACAGGCCCAACTCGTGCCGCCGCTGGACGAGTAGCTGCCGATGATTCTCGTCGCGTGGGATACAAATCCTAGTTCCCCAGCTCGTCTTAATAT
>DASZZA010000602.1:0-8421 GCA_035545135.1 Lacipirellulaceae bacterium
GTGCCAGCAATAGCAACGTCGTCCCCAACATCAGCAGCAATCGAATCGCCTTCATCGTCGGTTCCCCGTGATGGGCCATGGTTTAGCGCCCCTCCACACCGTGTATCTGAGCGTTAACGTCTCATCTAAAAGCCTAGCTCACGGCAACCGCCGCATACGGCAGACTTTTGAATAGGTTGGTTGTAAAATGAATCCAGAGAAAGGGGCGCGCACCATGCCAAAGAAAACTCTGGCAGTCGTATTGCTCTGCCTCGCGGCAATTGCCGCGGCAGCCGACGACAAGCCGGCCCAACCGCAAGCCGACGCACAGCTCGTCCGTCAGATCAACAGTCTTGTCCGTCAATTAAACGATGATCGCGCATCCGAGCGCGATGTGGCCGAAAGGAAACTTACGGAGTTGGCCGGAACCTCGGGTTCTCAGGTCGATCGCTTCCTCAGGGCGCTGCCCAAAGAAACGGAGGAAATGCCCGTCGCGGTGCGCGATCGCCTGGCGCGCATTCGGAATCTGGTGGAGAATCGCGCGGCCAAAGCCGCGACCGCCGCCACGACGATCACGCTCGATGCCAAGCAAATGCCTTTATCCGACATAATCGCCGCGATCGAGAAGCAGACGGGTAATCGATTCGTCGATAATCGCGAGCAGCAAGGCAACAAAGCGAGCGACGTTCGAATCAACATCAACTTAAAGAGCGAGCGATTTTGGCCCGCGCTCGATCAAATCCTCGATCAGGCAAAGTTAGGCATCTACAGTTACGGCGGAAAAGATGCCTTGTCCCTCGTTTCGCGCGATCCAGCCGAAGGTCCACGTGCCGGACGAGCCGACTACGTCGGACCGTTCCGTTTGGAAATCACCGACGTTCAAGCTGATCGCAGCCTTCGCCAATCAAGGCAGTCGTCGCTCAAACTGCAATTGGAAGTCGCGTGGGAACCGCGGCTCCGCCCCATCGCCATCACGCAGCCAGCAGCCGACCTCAAAGCCGCAACCGACGACGGCGGTCAGTTAGCCGTCGCGCAGCCGGACGCAAATCTCGATGTCGAGGTTCCCAACGGCACCCAAGCCGCCGAAATCGCGATCCCTTTCAAACTGCCGCCGCGCGCCGTAAAGCAGATCACTGTCTTGCACGGCAAGCTGTACGCCCTTGTTCCTGGTCGTCAGGTGAAGTTCCGTTTCGACGACCTGGCCCACGCCGCCGGCAAATCGCAGCGACAAGGCGGCGTGCAGGTTACCGTCGACGACGTCCGCAAAAACAACGCCGTGTGGGAAGTCCACATGCGGCTCACACTCGACGAGCCCAACGACGCGCTACAATCGCACCGCGCCTGGGTGTTTCAAAACCTCTCCTACATGGTCGACAAAAACGGCAAAACGATCGAGAACGCCGGCTTGGAAACCACGCGGCAAACTCAGAATGAAGTTGGCAACGCCTACATGTTCGACCTTCCCAACGGAATCGACGGCATGACGTGGGTCTACAAAACGCCAGCCGCCATTGTCAGCCTGCCGGTCGAGTACGAGGTCAAGAACATCGAACTGCCCTGACGGCATCCGCCTATCGCTTGTCGGCGAACTTTATTGGCGGGCTTTGATCGTCCGCCTTTTTGAAGTGAATGCGGCGCTCAAGATATCGTTCCACCGGCAGCAAGAGTACCAGGATGAAAATGGAGACTCCGATCGCGGCCACGGCCAGCGCATACGCACCCAGCCCGGCGGCCGCACCCAATGCTGCAGCCAACCAGATCGAGGAAGCGGTGGTTAGCCCCTTGATCTCGCGCTGCTCGCTTAGTTTGAGAATAGCGCCGGCACCGAGAAATCCGACACCTTCCGCAATGCCCTGAACGATTCGGGCCATCGGAGCTGACTGACCGTTAACCGCTATCGCGCCGACGAGTAAGAATAGCGCCGCACCGAGCGCGACCATCATGTGTGTCCTCAAACCGGCCCAATGGCCTTTCCATTCGCGTTCGAACCCGATGACGCCGCCCAGCACCGCTGCAACGGCAAGTCGCATTGCATGATCCAAGAATAGCGATACGTCGAATCCCATCGGCAGCGAGACAGCCAGAATAGCACGCACAACAAACGACGCGCTATCAGCTTAGCAACTCGCGAATCACCTTACCACCATCGACCAGCTTGATCGGCCGACCGGTGCGGCTGATGTTTTCGTGGTCGGCGTTGATGCCGAGCGTCGTATAAATCGTGCGGAAAAGATCGCTCACCGTGACGGGCCGCTTCGTCACTTCTTCGCCGCCCGCATCCGTCTCGCCAACCACCTGCCCGCCGCGAATCCCGCCGCCAGCCAGCGCCACGTTAAACGCATGCGGATAATGGTCACGGCCCGACCGGGCGTTAATACGCGGCGTGCGGCCAAACTCACCCATCCAGATCACCAGCGTCCGATCTAGCATGCCGCGCTGACGCAAATCGGTAATCAGTTGGGCCATCGGCTGGTCAATCGTTGCGTTATTGGTTTTGTTACGGTCGAAATTGTTGTCGTGAGTATCCCAGCCCGACTGGTTTACTTCCACAAACGTCACGCCCGCTTCGACCAATCGCCTAGCCAACAGACAGCCCGCACCAAAAGTCGTGCGACCGTAGGCGTCGCGCATCTTCTCCGGCTCTCGACTCAAGTCAAAGGCATCCATCCGCGGGCTAAGAATCATGCTCGAGGACTTGCGGATGAGCTTTTGGTGGTCCGCGACCAGATCACTTCCTTCGACGGCGCCGAAGTTCGCTTCGACTTGCGCGAGCAACCTGAGCCGCCGCTGGTAGCGCGCGTCGAGCGTCGCCGGCCGGGTATTTTCCGGTTTGGCTTCTGGATTTTGCAAGATGAACGGATCGTAGTCCACACCGAGAAATCCGGCACCGCCCGCGTCTGTACCGCGACCGCCGATTCGCACGAAGCTGGGCAAGTCGAAACCCGGTTTGCCAATCTGTTGAGCGACTTGCGAGCCGAGAGTCGGAAACTTCACGCCGCCAATGGGCAGATAACCGTGATGCAACAGAAACGTGGCCCGCGGATGGCTGCCTTCTTTGCTCGTCATCGAACGGATTATCGCGAAGTCCTTCATGGCGGCCGCACATTTGGGCAACCCCTCGGCAATTTGAATCCCAGGCACCGACGTCGAAATCGCTTTTGTTTCACCGCCGTTTTGGTGACCCGGCTTCGGGCTGAACGTCTCGAACTGGCTCGGACCACCGGCCATCCATAGCAAAATGCACGCCATCCCCCGCTTGCGAAGATCGTCGGCCGACAGGCAGATCGCATCGGTCCAACTCATGACGCCTGCCATTGCACCTGTCGCCGCCGCTACTCGCAAAAAGTCCCGGCGATGAACCACGCAATCACAGTTCGTACGAGCGTAAATATGATGTTCGAGCTTGAGGTTCATGCTAGTAACTCCTCAACAATTTGAGCCACGCGGGTCACAGCGCCGCCCCGCAGAAGGGGACAGCCCCATTTTTGCTCCGCGGGCTCCGCAAAAATTGGGACAGTCCCCGGCATTTTTGGGATAGGCACTCAAACGATTCCTTTTTTGTGATCTTAATGTTGTTTGTGGCTATTTTCTTCGTCTAGCGCCGATGCGAAAACTCCGCCGAGTTCAATAGCGCCCACAGCAGATCTTCAAACGCGGCCGAACGATTCCTCGTCTCCTTGCAGTAGGTAAGCGAGGTTTTTAGCTCGATGTCCGTCGGCTCCCGCGATAACGTCCGCAAATAAAGCTCCTCAACAAGTGCTCCGTTGTCGTCAATCTTTTCCAATTGCCGACCCAGCATCGTCGCGTTGCCGACGGCGCGTTCCGCCAGGTTGAGACGCACGCTGTTCATCATCGCCAGCGCTTGGGGAATCGAGCTCACGACCGTCTCCCGTGGATCGCTTGGGTCGTAGCCGAAAGCTGCCTCAAACGCCTGACGTAAGTTTGCATTGCCGTAGTACGACTTGCCAGCCGCGCGCCCGCGGCGGTTGTACGTGTCGGTCGATTCCTTCATATCAAGCGCGGTCAGGATGGCGTTGAACAGCTGATCGCTCCGCAGCGGCTGCGCCACGCTGGCGACAAACGGCGTACTGTCCGGCCCTCGGCGCGGACGGCTTTCACGCTGATAGGCGTCGGTCGCGCAAATCACTCGGAACAGCCACTTGATGTCGTAGCCGCTCGCTGCAAAACCGCCGGTGAGCGCCGCTACGGCTTTAGGCGCCGTCGGCGTGCGGTCGGGCCCTATGTCGTCAATCGGTTGATAGAATCCTTCTCCGACCAGTTCGGCCCAAATTCGGTTTACGAACGCTGTTGCGAACCATGGATTTGACGTCATCCATTCAGCTAACGTCCCGCGCCGCTCCGCGTCCGGCGTCCCCAGCGGCAATTTCGCCGACGTGAGGAAGAATTCCGGCTGCATCAGCGTTCCCTTCGCCGCCGGGTTCTTTAGGTCTGGCATGTAATGCTCGGGTTGCCCGCGGCGACCGATCGCGTTGGGATTCGGTCGCCCTGCTGGTGCCGGCCGATTATCGGATACAAGCTCAAACGTTCGTCGCGTGGGCGTTTGCACGGGTCGCAGCGCCTCGCGTGGGAAGAACGCGGCCAATTCGTGAAACTGCGCTCGCTTCCAGCGATCGTACGGATGATCGTGACATTGGCAGCACTGAATCTGAATGCCGAGGAAAATGCGCGACATCTCGGCAGTCGTTTCCTCCGTGCGACCGTCCTGCGCTACCTGAATGGCCGTCGCACCGTTTTGGCGGACGTCGCCCGTGGAGGTAATGAATTCCGTGGCAATCTTGTCCCACGGTTCGTTCATGTTGAACTTTTTAGTTAAATCAACGACGAGCGCGTTATCGACTATCCGAGCACGATCTTCAAGTCGGCGAGAAAGTATCACATCGCGCCAGTAGCGTGCCCAGTTCTGGCCGTAATGCGGATTGTCGAGCAAGTCGTTGACGACCCGTTCGCGCTTATTCTTAGAAGGATCGAGCGAGAACGCTGTGACATCTTCGGGCGACGGTATATCGCCGACAATATCCAGCCACACGCGGCGCAGATACGCCGCATCGTCGACTCGTGGTGCTAGCTTCGTATCCTTATTGAAAACTTCTTCCGCAAGGAGCCGATCAATTTGCCGTGCCATTTGCTCGGGATTTGACTTTTCGGAGCTCGATTGCTTTTTAGCGGTCTGGTGTGCACTCGACTTGCCAAAGGCGGAGCCGGTCGCGACGAGGCCCGCAAGCATCCCGATGGCTGCGATCCATACGAATCCGCGACTCGAAATAAGTTTCATCGCAATCGCCCTCGGATTTGCTACAATGACGACTCAGCGGGGCGCAGGTTCTTACTGGAATGTAAATCGTTGGACATTCTACCAAACCCCGCTCCGCGTCGATGGTTCCGCGCCCGGGACAATCTCATTTTGCCGCATTGGGCTGACGAACCTGCAGAGTCCAACCCAGAACAGGGACTGTCGCCCTAAACATCCGCCAAATCAGCATGATCCGCATTGCTTCCACCAACGGCGTTGCCCGTCTCCCGAACGCGAAAAATGTCCTCGGCGGCAAGCTGGCCACCTGCTGCACCTCGCCAATGACCGGATTCTTTCGCGACGGCTGCTGCAACACTGGTCCCGAAGATGTCGGCTCGCACACCGTCTGCGTGGTGATGACCGCCGAATTTTTGGCGTTCTCCAAGTCGGTTGGGAACGACCTGTCGACACCCAATCTTCAATGGGGCTTCCCGGGCCTTCAACCCGGCGACCACTGGTGCCTCTGCGCTCCGCGCTGGCAGGAGGCGCTCGACGCTGGCCACGCGCCAAAAGTCGTCCTCGCCGCCACACACGAAGCCGCGCTGGCGTTCTGCGATCTGGAAGACCTCAAGGCACACGCGGTGGATGCAAAATAGGCCGGCCATCTTGGCCTGGGCGGCCAGCTGCGCCCATTTCTTGACGACGCTTAAGCACGGCCGCCGCCGAACGCCGTTTGAATCGCGGGATCGCTGCATCGTGGTTTTCTCGCAACGGCGCAATATCAATGCACCCGCTGCCCAGGTACCGCGCCTTCATCCACGGTGATCACGAATACTTCGCTGCCGCCCGGTCCCGCGGCGCATACCATTCCTTCGCTCGTGCCGAATTTCATTTTTCGCGGCGCGAGGTTCGCCACACAAATCACCAGCCGGCCGAGCAGATCCTCCGGCTTGTACGCTTCCTTGATACCGGCGAAAACGGTTTTCGTCGTCCCGCCGCCCAGGCTCAGCGTCAGCTTCAAGAGCTTTCGCGCCTCAGCCACATCCTCGGCCGCAACAACCCGAGCCACCCGCAAGTCGATCTTCGCAAAATCGTCGATCGTGCATTCCGGTGCCAGCGGTTCGGCGGCTATCGCTTCGGCTGAGTCATTCCAGGTGGTGGCGGGCACGGCCGCTGACGCGGCCGCGCTGTCGGCTGTTGGTTTGCTGTCTTCGATCATCGCATGCACATCCTTTTCTTCCACGCGCCGGAGCATGTGAGTGAATTTATTGACCGCAGTTCCGACGAGCGGCGTTTGCGACTGCTCCCAGCGTTCGATCGGATCGTTCAGTAATTCGCCAGTTTGCTTCGCTAGCCTCGGCAAAATCGGCGACAAGTACACTACAATTTGCCGAAACAGATTGAGTGCGACGGTACAAACATCTTGCAACTCTTTGCCGCGCGCCGCATCCTTGCGCAACTCCCATGGCTTGCGTTCTTCCACGTACGGATTCGCCCGTTCGGCCAAGGTCATGATCAGCCGCACTGCCTTGCTGTAGTCGGTCGCTTCGTACGCCGCGCGAATCTCTTCGCCGAGTTGGCCGCCATTTGCAAACAAACCACCGTCATCGGGGTAATTGACAGATAAACCGGTCGCTTCAACGAACTTGGCACTGCGGCTCGCCAGATTTACGACCTTATTCACCAGGTCGGTGTTTACCTTCGCCACGAACTCATCCACGGCCAGATCCAAATCCTCGACGCGCGACGACAGCTTCGAAGCGTAAAAATATCGCAGATAGCTCGGATCGAGATGTTTTAAATACGTGCTCGCGCTGACGAACGTCCCCTTACTCTTCGACATCTTCTCGCCATCCACAGTCAAGAAGCCATGGATATGCACCTTCGCCGGCAAGCTGTACCCGGCAGTCTTGAGCATGCCCGGCCAAAACAGCGTGTGAAAATACGTGATGTCCTTGCCGATGAAATGGTGAATCTCGCACTCCTCCGACCGCCACCAGTCATCGAGCTTTTCGCCCGTACGAGCACACCATTGCTGCGTCGATGCCATGTAACCGATTGGCGCGTCGAACCACACGTACCAATAGTTGCCCGGGCTATCGGGAATCTCGAACCCGAAGTACGGCGCTGGGCGCGAAATGTCCCAGTCTCGCAGCGGCTCGCCGAGGAAATGCCCCTGCAAATAATTGGCAATCTCCGGCTGCAGATGCTCGCCCGACTGTGTCCACTCCTCCAGAAAGCCATGCAGTTTTTCCAACTCGATGAACAAATGCGGCGCCTTACGCATGTCCGGCGTGGCGCCGCTGAGCGTGCTCCGCGGATGGACCAGTTCGGCAGGGCTGTAGTGATGGCCGCAACGGCTACAATTGTCGCCCGGTTCATCCGGCGACCCACAGTTGGGACACTCGCCCCGCACAAATCGATCGGGCAGAAAAGTGCCGACCACGGGATCGTAGAGCTGCTCCACCACCCGTTCGGTGACCAAACCCGCCTTGCGAATCGACCGCCAAATCTGCTCGCATAGCACACGGTTTTCGTCGCTGTGCGTACTTCCGTAGTTATCGAATGTGATGCCAAACGCCGCGAAGTCGCGCTCATGCGCCTGCTGCATCTCGGCGATGAACGTCTCTTCGCTCCGCCCGGCCCGCCGCGCACTGATCATCACCGCGGTGCCGTGCGTGTCGTCGGCACACATGTAAACGCACCGATTGCCGACCAGCTTCTGAAACCGCACCCAGATGTCGGTCTGGATGTATTCCACCAAGTGCCCAATGTGGATGTCGCCGTTCGCATACGGCAGCGCAGATGTGACGAGGATTCGACGCACGAAGTAGGAAGCATCCAGTACGAAAAAATGTCGGCGATTCGGCAACGATTGCGAGATCAATTCGGGCCGCTAGCACCGCCAGCTAAGACCGCTAGGTCGCGCGTCATTGTAGTCCCCGCCACGATTCTGTGGGAGGTCGGGGGTCACGAGCGGCCAAAAAGCTACGAGGGAACCCGTACGCCACTACAGTGACGAAATCTCCAGCGACAACCGATCGGGCTCCTGACTCTTTTTTTGAGCCAAGCTGACCTTGAACGATTTACGCAAGTCGAGGAAATTGTCGCCCGCAGCGTCGGATCACCCCGCACAGAATCCGACGCCGATCAACACCCTTTGGTTCGCTCACCCACGTCGCCCGCTGGTA
>DASZZA010000603.1:0-2956 GCA_035545135.1 Lacipirellulaceae bacterium
TCAACAGTTCGAGACGCAGACCGGCAGCCGTGTCTGCGTGCGGCATGTTGGGCAGAGAGCCATATCTGCCCGACTTGGCATAGTTGGAGTCGCTCATGGTCTCTGAAATCACAAGTCGCGGATTGATCATCGCGCCAGGGCGGTGCACCAGCGATCTGCTCGACGAATTAATTTCGCATCTCGATTGGCCTGTGCTAGTGCAGCCGAGCGTTCGACTGTTGCTTCAGGAGGTCGAAGTCACCAGCCCGATCTTCCTGCTGTTCTGGCTGGAGCAGGCACACGAGATCACGCAAACCCTGCAACTTATTGCGCGGCTGCGTGACCGTGGTCCGCGCCCCTATCGAATAGCCGTTGCGCACCAGCTTAACGCTGAAATCGAGCCGACGATTCGCGCGGCGGGAATCCATTCGTTCTTTCGCACATCTGGAAACATCACGACTCTCGTGCGGGATGCTCTCTTGCCACTGCTGTTCGGTCAGCGGCAATCGGCTGCAACTAAACATGCGGTGGTTGTCACCGGCAAGCCGCTGGCACGCGCGCCCACCAGCGTGCGACCGTCGCCGGCAGAGATACACCCGCCGTAATCGCGGCGTGTGCACCAGAAGGGCAACTAGTCCTCACGCGAACTAGAGCCCGCCCCGCAACCATCATAGCCAAGCGCTTCGTTACTCACCCAATCGCCAATTCAAGCACTCACCAAGGAGTCTGCTCATGATCGCCCTAATGACTGAAACCAGCCGTTACGAACCGCAGTTCGACGAATCATTGGATGCCGAACGGTTCGAACGCTTCACCTATCGCCGCGGCGGCGATTTCCCGGTTCGTTCTTACTCATCCCGAACCCGCGCTAAGATGCGCGGACGCGGCACATCGGCCGCACGCAACAAGGCTCGCTCCTTCAATGGAGCCAATCGGCGCGGACGCGGCAAGCATTGGATGGCTTACTGCTAGTGCGATCTTGTTCGACTACCAATTTCACGTTCTTAGCCAACTCAACAAACGGGAGAGATTACCATGCGTGCGCCTCGGACACTTTTCGCGGTCGCGATGCTGCTGGGATCGTATACGGCAGCCACAGCGGCCAACATCGGGAATATTTACAACACGGGCGTCAACAATTCGGGAGTTGCATTCGCGTCGCCGAATGTCGTCGATCCCCATTACAGCATCATTTTGCCGGCCAACAATACGGCTGTTACCGTCGACGACACTACCTATCCGTTCCCCCCCTGGTTGCCAAACAATGCCGGCTCACGCTGGATTGGACCAGCGGCAGACAGCTTTGGTCCGGCAGGTCCTTGGATTTATCGCACGACTTTCACCGTACCCGCCAATGCGATTCTGAGCACGGTGAGCGTTACCGGCGACTGGGCAACAGACGACCCGGGCACCGACATTCGCATCAACGGTGCGTCAACCGGCCAGACGAGCCCGTCGTATCTTGCGCTTACGCCGTTTTCCATCAACAGCGGATTTGTAGCGGGGACTAATACGCTCGACTTCTATCTCACCAATGCCGGTGGCCCGACCGGACTTCGCGTTGATCACATTTCGGGCACGTATCAAGTGCCTGAACCCCAGGTCGTGTTTCTTGCGACCGTCGTCATCTCAGTTTCCGCGCTCGTGAGACGACGTCGGAGTCAGAAGTATTTCGGTCAGTGCGCGTAATCAGTTTTTTAACACAACCAACAATCAATTCCTCAACCATGGAGAAGTTCTTATGAACCTGTCACCCAAAAGTCTGTTCAGTCTTATGCTCGCCGTCGCGGCAAGCTCAGTGCTTGGTGCAATATCGCAGGCCGACCCGCTGCCGGGCCAAGTCATGAAATTCGACCAGGAACCCATGAATCAGACGGCCGTGGCCGGCGCAATCTATTTCGGCCACGATGAGTTGAGTACCGCGTATGGCGTGGGCAATGCCGCGACGCCACCACTAAACTACGACGGCAGGTTTATGGCGGATGACTTCGCCGATAACTTCAATACTCCCGTAGTACACCTCACGTGGTGGGGCTCCTACCTCAACGACACACCGGCGGCGCCGCAACAGCACGTCCAGAAATTCCTCATTGCTTTCGAGTCGGACGTACCGGCGAACACAGCCACTGGCACGCCCAGCCACCCCGGATGCACCACGCCTGGCTGTAATCCCGTGTTACATTCTGAGGTCGTGACGCTCGGACCGCTCTCGGCTGGCTCCGGCACGTTCACGGAAACGCTCGAACGACCGGCACCGGTAGATCCCGTCTTGCACGAAGCGCTTTACAAATACAATGCCGAGCTGAGCCTCCCATTCAAAGAGCAGAAGGACACAGTGTATTGGTTGAAAATCGCGGCGCTGGTCGACGTACCGCAGCCGCTTCCGCAGCCAGTACCGCCGGGCACTACGCAGTGGGGATGGCACAATCGCGACTACACGATTCAGGATGGGCTCGCCGCTCCGGTCTCCCCGAACGTGACGCAAGGCGAATATATCGACGGCAATATCTTGGGACAAAACATCTATCACTTCCAGGATGATGCTGTTCAAGGCGATTTGAGGTATACCCCTGGCGCCCCGCCGCCACAGGACATCGTCCAGTTGAATATGTCGCCGGCGAACTATCAATTCGTCAACAGCGCGGGAGTTGGGCCCATCGACGGACCGCCAGGAATCGAACTGCATTCGAAGGATCTTGCCTTCCGTCTGTACACGACAAGCATACCGGAGCCAACGAGTTGCATATTGCTTGCCTGCGGTGCGCTCGGCCTGGCGCTCGCTCGTCGTCGACGCAGTTAAGTCATTGTCCGGATACGTTTTTTCAAGTTGCAGGCCCTTCCCGCCGCCGGGAAGGGCCTGTTTCATTGCCGGAAGAAGCAATCTGATCGTTCTGGACGCCGTCCAAGCTGGCCGCTTTGTTTCCTTGTATTACAACCCGCACGGCCCTTATGGTCGCCCATCGAATGGAGTGGTTCG
>DASZZA010000604.1:0-4732 GCA_035545135.1 Lacipirellulaceae bacterium
CGGTCATCCACATCGTGCTTGAGACGACGCGAAGGCGTGGGATATACTGGGGCCTTTCAGGCGGCACCTTATCCCCCGAATATGTGAGAATTTCATGGCAGCGCTATGGGCTGACTCCAAGTTTCAAACGACCAGCTTTAAATGTGCCGTTGTATTCCTGGCGACATCGCTTGTCGTTGGCGTTGCGAATGGTTGCCGATCGAGTCGAAACGCAAATGAGATCCTCGTGGGTCAATATGGGTCGCTCACGGGCGACCAGGCAACATTTGGTCAGTCAACAAACAATGGAATCACACTTGCGGTCGACGAGATTAACGCGGCTGGCGGCGTGAACGGCAAAAAACTACACCTCATTACGTACGATGATAAGGGCGACCCACGCGAGGCTGCCACCGCGGTGACGCGGCTCATCACGAACGACGGCGTGGTTGCCGTGTTGGGCGAGGTGGCATCGAAGCTGTCGCTGGAGGGGGCTCCGATTTGCCAAAAGTACGGCGTGCCGATGATTACGCCGTCGTCCACCAATCCAAAAGTAACGGAAGTGGGCGACATGATCTTTCGCGTATGCTTCATCGATCCGTTTCAGGGTTTTGTTTGTGCCAAGTTTGCACGCGACAATTTGAAGGCTGAGAACGCGGCCATCCTTTACGACCAGTCGCAGACCTATTCGGTCGGTCTGCAGGATGAATTCGAAAAGTCGTTCACAAAACTTGGCGGCAAAATCACCACCAAGCAGGCGTACCAGAAGGGTGAGCAAGATTTTAATGCGCAGCTAACGGCGATACGGGCCAGCAAGCCAGGCGTGGTATTTATTCCTGGTTACTACAACGACGTTGGGACGATCGCCGTCCAAGCGCGCAAACTGGGTATTACCGTTCCGTTGTTGGGCGGCGACGGTTGGGAATCGCCCAAGCTGGCTGAAATCGGCGGCGACGCGATCAATGGGTGCTATTATTCGAATCACTATTCGCCGCAGGACCCGAGCCCACGGGTTCAGAACTTCATTAAGAAATATAAGGAGCGCTACCATACGACGCCGGACAGCATGGCGGCGCTTGCCTACGACGCGACGCATATCCTGAAAGATGCCATTGGTCGAGCCAAATCGCTGTCGGGAGCCGCGATCGCGGAGCAAATCGCCCGGACGAAAGATTTCGACGGCGTGACCGGTCAGATTACGATCGATGAACATCGCAACGCGGTGAAGCCGGCCGTCATCCTGGAAATGAAAAACGGCCAGCCGACGTACGTAACGACGATTAAGCCGGAGGGCAAGGGGGAAGGGGCAGGGGGCAGGGAGTAAGAGGTGGTCGTTCCGCATGGCAACCGACCACAAATTGTTTCGATTCGAAGACCTGGAGGCTTGGCAGCGCGCGGCAGATATGGGGTTTGAACTTGGGTAAGTTGTTTATTGGACGAAAAGCACCGCTATCGATATGCCGAACAGCTGCGTTCCGCCGCATTGTCGATATCCAATAATATTGCTGAGGTCTCCGGCAGCAGTTCAATCAACGAGTTTCGCAACTTCCTCAACTTCGCGCGGCGCTCTACCTTTGAATGTGCGAATATGCTGCTAATGTTTCGACGGCAGAAGCTGGTTACGAATGAGCATCTGCCGGAACCACTGTTCGAGCCCAATCACACGAATCGCATGCTGACGGCAATGTCACGAACTTTCGGTAAGTGATCATCTCATTCACCCTGCCTCCTGCACCGTGCTCCTTGCTCTTCCATGGCCGACTTCGTTCAAACGCTGATCACGACGATCGAAGTAGGCAGCCTGTATGGGCTGATTGCGCTGGGTTATACGATGGTGTACGGCATCTTGCAGTTCATCAACTTTGCCCACAGCGACGTCGTTGTACTGGGAGCGTGGATCAGCTACACGCTGTGCACCAAAATTCTGCCGCGGATGGGCATCGACCCGCAGCACGCGGTACCGCCCTTGTGGTTCGGTATCCTGATCATGTTTGCGGCGATGGCATTTTGCGGCCTGGTTGGCTTCACGATCGAACGGCTGGCGTATAAACCGCTGCGGCGGGCGCCGCGCCTCAACGTACTGATTACGGCGATCGGCGTGTCGCTCTTGTTGCAGAACACCGGGCAGCTGCCGTTCGTGTTTGGCGCGAGCCCGCAAAAGATGCCCGATCTATTGCCGCACTGGGATTTGATCCGTCTCTCAATCAGTAACGGGGCCACGCAGGAGATCGTACGAATCGGACTCGTGGACGGCATCATTCTGTTGACGGCTATCGTGCTGATGGTGGTGCTGGAATACCTTGTGTATCGCACGAAGCTCGGAACGGCGATGCGGGCCGTGTCGTTCGACGTGGATGCTGCCGCGCTGATGGGAGTGCCAGTCGATCGCGTGGTGTCGTTTACGTTCGTGTTGGGTTCGGCGCTTGCCGGTGCGGCAGGTTTGCTCTACGTGCTCAAATATCCGAACTTGAAGCAGCCGGCCGAAGCGGTGTGGGTGCTGCTTGGTCTGAAGGCGTTCGTGGCGGCGGTGATCGGCGGCATCGGCAACGTGCGGGGGGCGGTGGTGGGCGGCTTTGTGATCGCGTTCGTCGAGCAATTCGGAGCGTTTTACGTGTCGTCCTATTATCGCGATGTGTATGTGTTCGCCATGCTGATCCTGATCCTGCTTGTTTGCCCGACGGGAATTTTGGGATCGCCCGTTCAGGAGAAAGTGTGACGCAAGCCGAAACCGAATTATATAGTTCTGCCATGCTGGCCACTGCCATAGGGCGAAAGGTCTTGGTGGTTTATCGACTGCTGAGAGACCGACCCAAGATGGGTCGGCTATATCTTCCACTGACCGTATGATCCAGCCCGCGAAACAATTTGGTCCATACGCCATCGGCTTCGTGCTGTCGATTGCCATGTACCTGGTGCTGCCGGAGGCGATGGGACCGTATTACGCACGAATTCTCCTCGATGCCGGAATTGCCATGAACCTGGCGGTGTCGTTGAATATCGTCAGCGGGCTGACGGGGCAATTCTCGATGGGCCACGCGGGCTTTATGGCCTGCGGCGGGTACGTGGCCGCATTCATCACGTATTACAGCTCGATGCTGTTATGGGGCTCAACGGCGACGCACGGCGGGCTGTTTGGCGTCGGTGCATGGATGTTCGTCGCGGCATGTATCATCGGCGGACTCGTGGCGGCGGCGCTCGGCTATTTCGTCGGGCTGCCGTCGCTTCGATTGCGGGGCGACTACCTGGCGATCGTCACGCTGGGCTTCGGCGAAATTGTGCGCGTGATCTTGCAGCAAACGGCGCCCGTGATCGACGATCCGGCGAAGGTGCGCGCGGCACACCTGTCGAATTTCTTGCCGCCGCCCGTGGGCGGATCGGAAGGCTTTTTTGGCGTGCCAAAGTATACGAACTTATTTTGGGTGTACGCGTTTCTCACGGTGACGGTCGTCGCCTCCTACCGGCTGAAACAATCGGGGTTCGGCCGCGCGATGATCAGCGTGCGCGAGGACGAATTCGCCGCGCAGGCCATGGGAGTCAACATCGCCCGCGTCAAAGTTCTGGCTTTCGTGCTGGCGGCGTTTTTTGCGGGCATGGCGGGCGGATTGTATTCACACGAATTCGGATTGAACATCAGCCCCGAGGACGCTGGCTTTCAGCGATCGTTCGACTATCTCATCATGACGGTGCTGGGCGGTCGCGGATCGATCACGGGGGTGATGCTCGCGGCGGCGCTTCTCACGTCGCTACCCGAGCTGCTGCGCGGCTTTTCAGAGTACCGCTTGATCGCATACGCGCTGCTGCTCATCGGCATGATGCTGATGCGGCCGCAAGGACTGTTCGGCATCTACGAGTTTTGGGATTTCTGGCCGCGGAGATGGAGGTGGGGGAAAGGATGGCAGTCGAATGCCTGACTCCGTGGCTCCTGCCTCCGGCCCGTTGCTTTCCGTTGAGAACATCGGCATTTCGTTCGGCGGCCTCAAAGCGGTGCAGAAGTTTTCGATTCACTTGCCGCAGGGCGCGCTGTACGGGCTGATCGGTCCGAACGGCGCCGGCAAGACAACGGTGTTCAATCTTCTCACTGGCGTTTATCAAACAATGAGCGGCCGCATGCAATTGGAGTCGCGCAGCCTGGTGGGTTTGAAACCGCACGAGGTGGCCGCCGCGGGAATGGCCCGCACATTTCAGAATATCCGGTTGTTCCCTGGCCTGAACGTGATCGACAACGTGAGATTGGCCGGTCAATTGCGCTCACGGAACGGCCTGACGGATATACTGCTTCGCACACATCGCTACCACAGCGAAGAAGACGACATCCGCCGCCGGGCGTGGGAGTTGCTCGATTTGTTCGATTTACAAAGTCGCGCGTTGGAGCAGGCCGACGCACTGAGCTATGGCCATCAGCGCCACCTCGAGATCGTCCGCGCGCTGGCGGCGCAGCCGAAAGTTTTGTTGCTCGATGAGCCGGCCGCGGGATTGAACTCGCAGGAAAAGCGTGAACTGGCCCAATCGATCCAACAGATACGCGACCGGTTTGGCGTTGCCATTCTGCTCATCGAACACGACATGGGCCTCGTGATGGATATATGCGAGCAGATTACGGTGCTCGACCATGGCGAAATCATCGCCCACGGAGCGCCCAAAGCCATTCAAAACGATCGGACGGTGATTACGGCGTATTTGGGGAGTGAAGTGGATAAGGTGTGAGTAGGTGAGTATGCAGTATTCGGTTGTTCGCCTGATGAAGTTTGCGGTC
>DASZZA010000605.1:0-4088 GCA_035545135.1 Lacipirellulaceae bacterium
GCCGCAACGCTCCAGATCGCGTCGCTATGCGAGTACGTGAACTCCGGACACATTTTCACCAACAAGATGGCCGGCGCAAGGCCGAACGATACCAAGTCGCATAGGCTATCAAGTTGGGCGCCGAAATCGCTGACGCCGCGGGTGATGCGAGCCAATTGGCCATCCACCGCATCGAAGACCATTGCGAGCAGGATCAGCGCGCCGCAGAGCATGAGATTCTGCGTGGGATCGTCGCTGTGGATGAAGCCCGTGACACCATGGATCGGCGGCACAAGCGGAGAATCCGGCGTCACCGGCTTTTCGATGCGCGCGAGCACCACAATGGCGAAAAAACCACATATCAGATTGCCGAGCGTAAACAACGTCGGCAATACTGCCACGGCGCGAATGGGTTTCATGGCTCAGTCCCTCCAATGCGCGACAACGTCGCTCCCGGCCCGGATTCTGTCGCCAACCTTGATGGCGATGTCCGCCGAGCCGGCCGGCAGAATCAATTCCGTTCTCGATCCAAGTTTGATCATACCAAACTTCTGGCCGCGTGTGATCGTCTGTCCTGGCGCGAGGGTACAGACGATCCGGCGGGCCAGCATTCCCGAGATTTGCCGCACGGCGAAGCGTCGCTGCGGCGGCTCGGTTTGCTCGAATCCGATCCACATGTACTCGTTCCGTTCGGCACTTTCGGGCCGTGTAGCGCTCAAAAACTCGCCTGGATGATAGTGTGTCTCAATGACGCGCCCGTTAAGCGGTGCCCGATTGATATGAACGTTAAAGATGGAAAGGAAAATGCCAATGCGAACGGCCGGGCCGCCGATGAAGTCGTAGTTCTCCAGCGGCGTGATGTCGACGATCTTCCCGTCGGCAGGTGCGACGATCGCACGCGCATCATCCGAAATGCGGCGCGGCGGATCGCGAAAGAAACTCACCAGCCACACCAGAAGCACCATTGGCACAATGGCCAGCCAATGCCACGGGCTCCCGGCCAGCACGAGCGCTATTGCCACGATTAGCAGCGGCCAGCCGCCAATGTTGATTTCCCCCCAGCCCCAAGGAGCGATCGGCACCCTGGTGCGCGGTTCGGTGTCTGCGGCAGATGTTAGACGTTCGGCGACGCTCATAAATTTGGATACCCAAGGGCCGTGTGGTTCTTGAACGCTGACCCTCGACCTTCGGCCTTCTGGCCCTCGACCCTCGACTTAATGCAGCACCGGACAGATATCGAACCAATGCCGGTGTTGGTCGGCCATCCATTGCGTCGACTCTTCCGGGCCCCAGAGACCGGGCTCGTAAAGATACAGCGGCGGCGCGTCGTTCCGTTGCCACTCGTCGAGAATGGGGTCGCAAATCGACCACGCCGCCTCGACCTCGTCGGCTCGGGCGAATAGGCTCGCATCACCTTCGAGCGCATCGAGCAGCAACCGCTCGTACGCTTCAGGAATCATGCCACGGAACTCGCGTTGATAACGGAAATCGAGCTCCGTCTGCCGCAGCTTCATGCCGGCATCGGGCACCTTTGTTTCAAATTGAATTTGAATGCCTTCGGCCGGCTGCACCTGAATCACCAACCGGTTCGATTCGCATGCGTTCTTTGGGCCGTCGGGAAACAGCATGAACGGCGGCTCGCGAAACTGAACGACAATTTGCGTCGTCCGGCACGACATCGCCTTGCCGCTGCGCAAATAAAACGGCACACCTTGCCACCGCCAATTGTCGATCCATAGCTTTACGGCCGCGAAGGTTGGGGTTCGACTGTTGGGCCGGACGCCATCCGACGTCACGTAGTCGCGATATTGTCCCCGCAGCGTATCGCGATGCACCTCCTTGCCGCGCATCGGCCGAATTGCCTGCAGCACTTTCACTTTTTCGTTGCGGACTGCGTCGGCCTCGTAGCGGACAGGTGCTTCCATCGCGGTGATCATCACCAGTTGCAGCAGGTGGTTTTGGAACATGTCGCGGATGACGCCGGCCGAGTCGTAGTAGCCGGCACGCCGACCGACGTCGACCTCTTCCGCTACCGTAATCTGCACGTGATCGATGAAATTGCGATTCCAGACCGGTTCGAAAATCGTGTTGGCGAACCGCAAAACCAACAGGTTCTGCACCGTCTCTTTGCCGAGATAGTGGTCGATGCGGTACACCTGCCGCTCGCTGAACACTGCGTGAACCGCGGCGTTCAGATGCTTGGCCGATGCCAAATCGGTGCCGAAGGGCTTTTCGATAATCACCCGTCGCTGCCCGCCGTTTTCGTCTGCCAGTCCGGCCTTGCCAAGCTGGGCGATCGCTGGTTCGTAAAACTGCGGCGCCGTTGCCAGGTAGTAAACTCGCGTGCTTGAGTCCGATTTCTCGATTTTCTTCAGAAGCCGGGCGAGCGACTCAAAATCTGCAGCGCGGCCAATGTCACCCGGATGGTAGTAAATGTTCTGCGCGAAGCGGCCCCATAAGTCCGCTTCGAAATCGTTGCCGACGTATTTGGCGACCGCCTTCTGCAGATCGGTGCGCCACGCCTCGTCGGCAAACTCGGTTCGCGAGAAGCCAACGATGCGCGTGTCCGGCGGAAGCCTTTTCTTACGGAACAGGTGGTAGAGCCCAGGCACCAATTTGCGATGCGTTAGATCGCCCGACGCGCCGAAGATTACGATGGTGTGCGGCATATAACAAAGGCGGAAGGGGAAGTTGGAAGGGGGAATGGTCGATCCGGCGAATCATGTTGCGTCGTACAAATTTCCAGCTGCGGCTAATAACGTCGTGTCATGCCGTCCGCCTTCCCCCTTACTTAAATCGTCATTGCCGTAAATCCGCCGTCCACGTAGATCGCTTCGCCAGTGATGAAGCTGCCAGCGACCGGCGACAAAAGCAACAGGGCTGCGCCGATCAATTCCGGTGCTTCGCCGAGCCGGCCCATCGGCGTGTGCTGCAGGATGGCATCGACGCGCGACTTATCGAGGATTTTACGATTCTGCTCGGCAGGAAAGAACCCCGGACACAAACAATTCACGCGCACGCCATGCGGGGCGAACTCGCGGGCCACATTTTGCGTCAGGCTCAGCACGCCCGCCTTCGAAGCGGAATAAATAAAAACTCGCGACAACGGCCGGTAGCTGGTCACGCTGCCAACGTTGAGAATCGCCCCGCCGCCCGCATCCACCATCTGCTTGCCGAATATCTGGCAACTTAAATGGGTTGCGAATAGGTTCGTCTTAACGATCTGTTCAAATTCGTCGTCCCGGATATCAAAGTATGGCGTCGAAGAATTGACGCCGGCGCAGTTCACGAGCGCATCGATTTGGCCAAATTGCTCGATTACGATATTTGATAAACCTGTTACCGATGCTCGAACCGTTGCATCGACTTCGGCATACGTTGCTTTACCACCGAGTCTTTCTATCGCTGCGACGCGCGCCTCGCCGCGCTCGGCACTGCGTCCAGCCACGACAACCGTCGCCCCGGCTTGCGCCAAGCCGCTCGCCAGTTCGCCGCCCAACACGCCCGTGCCGCCGATCACCACGACGACCCGGCCGTCGAAGCCAAACAACTTTTGCAGGAATTCGGACATTTTGATTTTCGGATTGCAGTTTTGGAATCGGCTTAGCTGTTGCCTACGTCGCTCGCCGTTCTCGAATCCAATCCGTGTGAAACGTTCCGGGCTTGTCTAGTCGCTCGTACGTGTGGGCCCCAAAGTAATCGCGTTGGGCTTGGAGCAAGTTAGCCGGTAGCCGATCCCGGCGGTAGCCGTCGTAGTATGCCAATGCGGTCGCGAACGCCGGAACCGGAATGCCCAGCTCGGCGGCTGTCGCCACAACGTGCCGCCAGGCATCTTGTGCGTCGGCCACCGCTTTGGCAAAGTATGGCGCCAAAAGCAGGTTTTCTAACTTGGGGTTCGCGTCGAACGCTTCCTTGATGCGATCAAGAAACACGGCCCGAATGATGCATCCGCCACGCCACAGCATTGCACAGTCGCCATAGTTCAGCGGCCAATCATATTCCGCCGCAGCCGATTGCAGCTGTACAAACCCCTGCGCATAGCTACAAATCTTCGACGCGTAGAGCGCGTGACGAATCTGGTCGATGAATTTTTTGCGATCGCCTTTGTA
>DASZZA010000606.1:0-2704 GCA_035545135.1 Lacipirellulaceae bacterium
TAGTAGCGTTTTTGTTAGCCAGCGTCGCTATGGTTTCGCTAGTCGCGGCGATCTATATCAATGCCGCGCGCCGCGACGCCGAGCAAAACGTGGTCGAACTGCAGCAAAGGGAAGCCCTGGCGCGGGAGCAAGTGAACGTAGCGCAGTTTAATCGGGCATACGTGACCGGCGACTTGGTAATTGGCAGGCGCGTCATTGACGATCTGAGGCAGGATGGCCACCGGCTGGATGAATTCGAATGGCGGCTTCTCAAAGAAAAACTGCGCAGTCACGTCGGGGCGATTGACCGCCCCGGCACGAACGAGGCAGTTATCTCGCTTGTCTATGCGCCGGACGGTCGAGCCCTCGTCGCTGGAACCGATAAAGGCAACCTGTTCACGTGGAATGCCCGCACACTGGAGCCACTTGGCGTGACCAAGGCCCATGATGTGTGCGTGAACTCGATCCACTTATCGCCCGATGGCGAAATGGCGGCCACGACGAGTTGCGACAAGCTGGTCAAGCTATGGAACACCAAGTCATGGGAATGCGTTGGAGAGCTTGTTGGACATACGCATGAGGTAGGAGCCTGTGCCTTCTCGCCGGACGGGAAGCTGCTAGTTTCAGGAACGTGCCAACAGGACAATCAGCGCGTCCCTGCTGGAGAATTCCGCTTATGGGACGTCGCGACTCGCGAGTGTTTATCCGAGTGGCGTTGTGAGCTCAACGCTGTGTTTGGGATGTCGTTCATCAGCGACCGTGCGGTGGTCGCTTGCTTTCGAGATGGCGAGATTCTGCAATGGGATATTTCAACGCGACCACCGCAGTCGACAGAGGTGAGCTTTGACACGCCCACTTTACTGCAACGTCCAGAAATCGCGGAAAGGTCATTTGCGAAAAACACTCTCATACCGTCGGCGGATCGCCGTTACCTGGCATTTTTCGATGGCTTCGGCGAGGCATGGTCGCCGACGTGGAACAAGCTGATACTCGTCGATTTGGGCTCCGGCGAAACTCGTAAGCTGGCTGAGGGTCGATACGAACGCGCGATCGGCGCGTTTTCGCCCGACTCGCGCTTGCTGGCCGCGGTCGCAAACGAAGATTCGCCCCGCATCTATTCGACGACAACGGGTAGTTTATTACATGACTTCGGGCCCGGTCGTCGCGGAGCGCTCGCGTTTTCCGCCGATGGGCGATCATTGGCGATCTCCCGGTGGAATGGGCCGATCAATATTTACGACATCACGGTTCCGAATGAAATCCATCACCGGCTCCCCGGAGGCAGAGTCACCATATGCCCGGACACGCGGCACGTGTTTTGTTCCTTCGGCGATGAATCCCGGTTGGAAATCTATGACTTAGTGACCGGCCAGTGCATCAGCGAGAGGCAGCCCACCAAGGGCCATAGCGTGGGGCTGGATGCGATCTCGCCCAATGAGCGGCGGGCTAGTTATCACCCGGCGGTTGCCGTGGTGGACCTGGAGAATCCGAACGGCGTGATGACCCTCGGTCCGCGGCACGGTGCCCCGGTTTTTCTTTCGGATGATTTGCTCGCCGTTCAGTCAACCAGCGACGTGAAAACCTACGACCTACGAACTGGCGAAATCGTCAAGCAATTTCCCTTTCCGGAAGAACAAGTAGGTGAGTACGGCGCAATATTGGACGCAATTCCCAATGGAGGAAGGATAGGTATCGCTTTTCATAGGGACACTCCCAACAGCGTGTTTGTATTGGACACCAATGACGGTACGTGGCGCAGCGTCGCACACCACTATCGCAATGTGCGGCTCTCGCGCGATGGCAGATATGTGGCGGCGTTCGACGGCGATGCCGGCATTCAAATCAGTGATGCCGAGACCGGTGCAAAGCTTCATGAGGTGCTCGTTCCCACGCGTGTTGTCGTCTCAGTGGACTTTTCGCCTGACAGCCGCACGCTGGCGGGCGTTTGCAGCGATGGCACCCTGCGGCTGTGGCGAGTTACTACCGGCCAAGAGCTTTGTACGCTCGCAAAATTCGCAGAGAGGCCCGAATATTGCCGCTTTTCGAGCGACGGATCAACGCTGATCGCATCGGCCGGCCATGGCGGCGAAAACGGAGAATGGGACGTTTTCGTCTTCATAGCCGCGCCGGAGCGAGAGAATTGCGAACAGCAGTAGGTCCATCGGTCGGGATGTTTGAATTCTTTACCGCGGTTTGACGTCCCCTTCTTGCCGCGCGCGCAAAGGTCCGATTGTTAGCGTTGCGGACGCCGCTACGCGCGCCCCCGCGGTTCGTTTACATTGTCGGCACGGAGGAGAACGCCCGACATGTTCGACCGTGTGCGGATCATTGATCTCAGCGTGGCGCTCGCGCATCAAGCGGCGAGCGAACCGCTGCCGGCGTCGATACGCTACATCGACCATGCCGGCGAAGGTTTGCAGCAGATGCGGCATTTTTTCGGTGTTACGCCCGACGACCTCGTTTATTCCCAGGGACAGGGCTGGGCCATCGAGGAAATCCACGCCATCACGCACACGGGCACGCACGTCGATGCTCCTTATCATTACGGCGCCACGAGCGAAGGAAAGCCGGCCCGCACCATCGACCAGGTGCCGCTCGAGTGGTGCTTTGCGCCCGGCGTCGTAATTGACGTCCGTCACATTCCGGCTGGCGCTCTAATTACGGTGCGCGACCTGGAACAGCAACTGGCCAAGATCGAATACCGGCTCCGCGAGCGCGACATCGT
>DASZZA010000607.1:0-5346 GCA_035545135.1 Lacipirellulaceae bacterium
CTCAACGAAGATCAATTCCATTTCGGGCATTTGATGCGATCGTAGCACGCCGCAATCGTTCATCTTCTTGGCGAGGATGACGCCGCCGTCGGCTTCGAAGTCCTCGGTGAGTGCGTAGCCGATGCCCATGTGGAGCGAGCCGTACATCTGGCCTTTGAGCTGCGTGGGGTTGATCACGCGGCCCACGTCGTGCGCGGCGATCATTTTCACGAGCCGGCCATCGTCGTCAAGAATCGCTACCTGCGTCGCGAAGCCATAGGTGAGGTGCGTTTTCGGTCCGCCCGGCTTGTCGATGTCTTTGCCCAGCTTCGATGTGTAATTACAGATCCACTCTCCGTGGAACGTTTGACCGACGAGGCCGGCCAGCGTTTTGCCGCGGTCGAGTTCGGCTTTGAGCGTTTTGCCGGCTTCGGCGATCGAGTTGCCGGCCAGCACTGTCGCGCGGCTGGCGGTGGTCTGGCCGCAATCGAGCATCAGCTTTGTATCCGTGGACACTTTGAACACGCTCGGCGGCAGGCCGGTCGCTTCGACGGCAAACTGAATGCAGATCGTAAACAGGCCCTGGCCCATTTCGGTGAAGCCGGTACGGATATGTACGGTGTGGTCATCCTCGACGGTCAAAGCTGAGCGACCGATATCCGGCATGCCATTGCCGATGCCGACGTTCTTGATTCCACAGGCGATGCCGGCGTACTTTGCGGATTTGTAGGCGTCTTTGACGGCTTCCAGCGTTTTGCGAAGGCCGAACGGTTTGTTGAGCACCTGGCCGGTGGCGAAGGCTTCGCCGGGTTCCAGGATGTTGCGGTCGCGGATGTCGTACCCATCGATGCCGACTTTTTCTGCCAGGCGGTCGAGCAGTCCCTCGATCGCGAACGCCGCCTGGTTGGCGCCGAAACCGCGCATGGCGCCGCAGGGCGGATTGTTGGTGTAGACGGCGAGCGATTCCATATCGATCGCCGGCATTCGGTACGGGCCGGTGCAGTGTCCGCCGGCACGCTCCAGCACTTTCGCACCGACCGAAGCGTACGCACCCTTGTCGCCGATGATGCGAGCTTGGACCGCAGTGATATGGCCCTCGGCATCGCAGCCGATTTTGTATGTGAGCTTGATCGGGTGCCGCTTTGGATGGATGTGGAAGCTTTCCGACCGGGTGAGCGTGAGCTTCACCGGCCGGCCGACGAGCCACGCCATGAGGGCCGTTTGGGCCTGGATCGACATATCCTCCTTGCCGCCAAACGCGCCGCCGTTGCTCACAAGCTCCGTCTGCACGCGATCGCGCTCGACACCTAGCACGGAGGCAATTTGGCGCTGGTCGTCGAAAACGCCTTGGCCTTGGGTGTAGATGAAGATGGAGGATGGAGGATGCGGGATGCGGGGTGCAGGGGTTCCGTTGGTCTCGCTCCTCGCTCCTCGCTCCTCGCTCCTTGGGATCGCAATGCACGACTCGGGCTCAAGAAACAAATGCTCAATCCGCTGCGTGTAATAGGTGTCCTCGATGATGTGGGCGGCGCGACGGAAGCCTTCTTCGATGTCGCCGCGCTTGAGCGTCGATTTGCTGAGCAGATTGGTGCCGCGTTCGGGGTGGACAAGTGGTGCGCCGGGTTGAAGCGCGGCGGTCGGGTCGGTAACCGGTTCGAGGACCTCGTATTCTACGTCGATTAACTCGGCCGCTTTGCGCGCGAGCCGCTGCGTGTCGGCGACGACGCCGGCGATTATGTCGCCCGTACATCGGGTTTCCTCGCCGATAGCGACGAACACAGGCCAATCACTTTCGATGAGACCGACGTAGCGGTTGCCTGGCACGTCGGCAGCCGTCACGACGCGGTGTACGCCTTCCAGCGCCATCGCGCGGCTGCCATCGATCGCGAGCACTTTGGCCCGCGGATGATCGGCCAGTCGCACGGCACCATACAGCATGCCGGGCACGGTCATGTCGTCGATAAACTTGCGGTCGCCGAGCACGGCCTCGCGGCCTGTGTATCGCGGGAGATCGGTGCCGACGCGGCCGGAGACATCTGCGGCCGGCGGCTCAGGCAACTGTTCGCCGCGTCGCAGCCGGCTGTACATTTCGATGCTGTCGACGATCTGCGTATAGCCGGTGCAACGGCACAAGTGCGGTTTGAGTGCGGCGGTGATTTCTTGGCGGCTCGGGTTGGCGTTCTTTTCGCAGAGACTCACCGCTCGCATCGCCATGCCGGGTATGCAAAAGCCGCACTGCACGCCACCGCAGCGGACAAACGACTCGGCGATTTGTTGGCGATGTTCGTCGTCGAGTCCTTCGAGCGTGGTGATCGATTTGCCCTCCGCCTTCGACGGAGCCACGGCGCACGCAAGCACCGGTTTGCCGTCCATCAGCACCGTGCAGCAACCGCACTGCGCCTGTGGCTGGCAGCCGTTTTTCGGCGAAGTGATGCCGAGGAAATCGCGGAGTACGTCGAGCAGGGTGAGGCCGTCTTCATCCGGCAAATCGAGCTGAATGGGCTCGCCGTTGACCCGGCACGAAAGTTGGCGGGTGGCGGACGACGGTTCGGTGATTGCCGCCATAGCAGTTGGCCTCGAATTGAGTTCGAAGGAAACTAGAGGAAGCGATCAGTTCGCTGCCTCCGCGTGGTGGCCAACTCATGCCTGGAAGAAGCCGCCGCCCGGCGGCCCAGACTCTCCTTCCACCGGTATCAAGTTTCGCATAGAATTCTGCCTCTTTCAAGTCGATTTGTAGGTCAGCCTTCAGGCTGACGGGTCGTTTTTGTCAGGCTAAAGCCTGACCTACGTCATGAGCAAGAATCCTTATTTAGCAGCAGCACACAAGTATGAAAAGCCGATGGTCCGCTTCTTGCGCGATTTGGTCTCGATACCGTCGGAGTCGGCGGAGGAAGGACCCGTTATCGAGCGAATCCGTAAAGAGATGGAGACGGTTGGAGCGTTCGATAAGATTTGGACGGATGGTTTGGGGAATCTGTTGGGCCAAGTCGGCAAGCCGGGACGCGAAAAGAAACTGATCGCAATCGATGCTCACGTGGACACGGTCGGTGTCGGCGAGCGCAGCGAGTGGAAGCACGATCCGTACAAAGGAAAGGTCGCGGACGGAAAAGTGTGGGGTCGCGGAGCAGGGGACCAGGAAGGTGCGATCCCGGCGATGGTTTACGCGGCAAAAATTCTGCGCGACCTTAATGTGGACCTTTCCGAGTTCTGTCTGATTACCACGTTCACCGTGATGGAAGAGGACTGCGACGGCCTTTGCTGGCAGTACATTGTGAACGAGGACAAGATTCGGCCGGACGTGGTGGTGGTCACCGATTCAACGGACTGCAAAATCCTGCGCGGTCAGCGTGGGCGGATGGAAATCGGCGTTACGTGCCTGGGCAAGTCGTGCCACGGCTCGATGCCCGAGAAGGGCGACAATGCGGTCTACAAAATCGCGAAGGTGGTGCGCGAGATCGAGGCGCTCAACGAGCGGCTCCAAGGCGACGAGTTCTTGGGCAAGGGCACGATCACCGTCAGCTACATCGATTGCAAAACGCCCAGCCTGTGCGCCGTTCCCGGCCAAGCGTACATCCATCTCGATCGCCGGCTCACGGTAGGCGATACAAAGAAGTCGGCGGTCGCGGAAGTGAAGGACGCGGTGAAGCGGGCCGGCGTCCAGGCCAAGGTCGAAGTGCTACGGTACGCCCGGCCAAGCTACACCGGTCTCACCTACGAAACGGAAAAGTATTTTCCCATGTGGTGCGAGGCGGAGGATTCGCTGCCGGTGCGAGCGGCGGTGAAGACGTACCACGAAGCGATTGGCAAAACGCCCACGGTTCACCGCTGGACGTTCAGCACGAACGCGGTGTCGATCGACGGGATGTTCGGCATTCCGTGCGTCGGTTTCGGCCCGGCGCCTGAAAGCGTGGCACACACAGTGAACGATTCCGTGCCGATCGAACACTTGGTGAATTGCGCCGCGTTTTACGCCGCCTTCGGCCCGGCCTACTGCGAACTGGCCGCCGGCCGGGGCAACGGTAAACCACTGAAATTCAAGCGCATTAAATAGCAGCTTTAATTCACCACAGAGAACACAAAGGACACGGAGATATTCAATAGAAAGAAAATGTTCAATGCAAAATGCATAATGGAGATCCGCATTGAACATTTTGCATTGTTCATTTTGCATTTTGCATTCTGTCTTTTCTCCGTGAACTTTGTGCCCTTTGTGGTTAAATCATTCGGTCGGAAAGTGAGTAATAGATGATGAAGTTGAAAGGCAAAGACTACATCGAAACGCAGGACCTCAGCGACGAGGAGCTGGAGCTGCTATTGGGCACTGCGGCAGACCTCAAGCGAAAGTTTCAGCGCGGCGAGCCTACGCTGTTGTTGCCGCACCAGACGGCTTTCTTGTTGTTCTTTGACAAATCGACCCGCACACGCAACGCCTTCGAAGCCGGCATGACACAGCTGGGCGGCCATGCGCATTTTCTGGATTCCGATGCGACGCAGATCAGCCACGGCGAAACGCCCGAGGACACGGGCAAGATTTTGGCCTCGATGGGTCATGGCATCTGCATCCGCCACGACCTGGTGCTTAACGAGGGCAACACGTACATGCGAAGGATGGCCGCGGCGGCCAATGTGCCGATCATCAACATGCAATGCGACGTGGATCACCCCACGCAAACGCTCGCGGACCTGATGACGATCCGCGAAAAGTTCGGCGCCAACCTGAAGGGTCTCAAGATCGCGGTGAGTTGGGCATTCGCGCCGTCGTATGCCAAGCCGCTGAGCGTGCCGCAGGGACTCATCACAGTGATGACGCGGTTCGGCATGCACGTGTCGCTCGCGCATCCGCCGGGTTACAAGCTGATCGATCGCACGGTCGAGGCCGCCAGGTCGAACGCGGCCAAAAGCGGGGGCAAGTTCGAAATCGTCGACGACATGGATGCCGCATTCGAAGACGCCGATATCGTCTACCCGAAGAGCTGGGGTGTGTACGACTTGATGCTGTCCCGGCAGCAGGCGACGACCAAGGAAGAAGTGGCCGCGAATCAGCGCGAGTGCCTGGCTGTGAACGCCAAGTACAAGGACTGGATCTGCGACGAGAGTCGAATGAAGCTCGCCAAGAAATCGGCGGTTTACATGCACTGCTTGCCAGCCGATCGGGGCTCGGAAGTGACAGACACCGTGATCGACGGCCCGCAATCGATCGTATTTCAAGAAGCCGAGAATCGGCTGCACACGGCCAAAGCGATCATGGCCTGCACGATGCGCGAACGGCCGTTCTGAAAAAAGGATGCAGAATGCGGGATGCTGGGCGCAGGAATCCAATGAATGTCTTGTCCCCGCCCGCTGCATCCTGCATCCGGCATCCTCTGA
>DASZZA010000608.1:0-2780 GCA_035545135.1 Lacipirellulaceae bacterium
GCCGTTAGGGTGGTGTGTGACTAAGTTGGCCTGGCCATGACGAGTTTCTGGACGCTCGTACGGCCGCACTCCGAGCGCCGCTTGCGCTCGACCTATGCATTCATTGACCAAAAGTTCCATCGCCTGGGCCATCCCGTCAAAGCCGTGCTCGGCCCATTTAGATTTCGTGTTTCACAGCTTGGCGGCCGAAGCGTACGCCGAGTTGCTTCGCGGCCTTCGGGTAGAAGCCAATGGCATGATTGTGGCTGCCGATGGTGGTCATATTTCCGAGGTTGATATAGCCGAGTCGCTCGCAGCTCTTTAGCGATGCGACGTTCGTCCATGAGACGATCGATACGAGTTTGGTGATGCCGCGTTTGGCGAGTTCCTGGAGTGCAAGCGCCATGGCGACGCCGTGCAGTCGGAAGCCGCGGAAATCTGGGTGCGTAAATCCGTACGACATGTAGGCGACATCGCTGGGAAACGACATCGCGGCGCCGGCGGCCTGGCGTGGCTCGACGAATCCAAGCGTGTAGCAGCCAAAGGCAGCCAGCCGATGGCAGGCGAGTGCGGCGAAACACACTTCGCGGCCGCTGCGCACGCCTTCGATGAGCGACGGGTCGATGAAGTAGCTCGGGTCCTTGGCGAACTCGGCAACCTCATCGGCGGTGAGGAAGCGGAAGGTGAACGAGTCGTCGGAGGGAGCCACATGCGCGACGGCGCTCAGGTCGAGCCACACCACGCGATGTACATACGTTCGAAGCACTTTGTGCAGTACAGCATCAAGCGATTTGAAGATCGTTCCCTTGATGCCGAAGCGTTCGCGGAAGGAGGCGAGACGCTGAACGATGTTGCTCGACGAACGAATAGCTGCAGTTCCCATGAAAGTCTCTCCAGTAAATGTGGCGTCACGCAACGAATTGAATTAGGAACTCTAACAAAACCGAATCCAAGGCACCCTCACCCGAGCCCTCTCTCCGGCGGGCGAGGGAGATTTGTTGGAGTTTTTAAATTTGGAGCAACAAGCCGCCCCAGGCCAAGCCAGCGCCGAAGCCGACCATGGCGATGATATCTCCCGGTCGGACGCGATCGTTGGCCAACACCTCGTCGAGAGCGATTGGAATGCTGCCGGCGAGCGTGTTGCCGTAGCGGTCGATGTTAATCGCGATCCGATCAAGTGGCAGCCCCAGGGCCTCAGCCGATGCGGCCAGAATGTTGCGGTTGGCCTGGTGGGGCACGATGAGCTTAATGTCGTCGATCGCCACGCTGGCCAAGTCGCATAGTTCACGCACGGTTTGGGGCAACACTTCGACCGCGAAGTTCCAGATTGCCGGGCCATCCATTTTGATTGTTCCGCCGACCGGCACGAATAACGGTCGGCTGGTACCGCGAGAATGCATTTTGGAGGCGAGCACGCGGCCGCGGCCATGGGCACCGACGACCGCGGCCCCAGCGCCATCGCCAAAAAACACACTGGTACTGCGGTCGGCTGGATCTATAAGACGGCTGCCGCGATCGGCGCCGACCACCAACGCATTTTTGAATTCGCCGCCCTGAAGGTAGCGGGTGGCTGCGTCGAGCGCGTACACGAATCCCGAGCAGGCGTTGACGACGTCGAATGCGAGCGCGTCGGGTGCGCCTATGCGGTGTTGCACAAGGCAGGCGGTTGAAGGCATCGTGAAGTCGGGTGAGCTGGTGGCAACCACGATTAGATCAACGTCTTCGGCCCTCAGCTTTGCATGTTGAAGGGCCGAGCGCGCGGCGCCGACGGCCAGGTCGGTTGACGTTTCGTCAGCGGCCCAGTATCGGTTGAGTATGCCGATTCGAGATTCGATCCACTCAGGCGTCGTGTCGACGCCCAGTTCTCGGCGAAAGTAATCATTGTCGATCGCTCGTTCGGGAACGCAGATGCCGGTTCCCAGGATCGTTGCCGGGCGAGTTCGGCGAACGGTTGCGGCTGGTTTCTGCGAGTTTTCGGTACGAGACGTTATCGACGAACGGAGTGCCCGCATACGTGAACCCTTGCTTCTAATTGTAGGACTTACGAGGTGTCAGACTTCGTCGGCCGGAAGCGGTGCACTCCGTATGCCGCGTCTCATCGAATTTCGTATGGGTGGTCGTTAGCGAGCCGAAAAACGTGTTTCGCGGCGATCGACGCGCGGGTTGGATGGACGAGAAATCCGGTTATATTGCATGTTACGTTTTCGCCGCACAACATGGGTGCGCGGCATGTGGCAAAATAACGACTTGCAAAATCTGGCTGTCGCAGGCCGCGAGGTTCGATGCCATGAAACAGTGGGTAATTGGTATTATTACGGCGGCTGCGTTGACGGCTCCGGTGGGTGCGACGGAGCTTTCGAAGGGGTTCAGGCTTCTGATTGAGCGTGGCTTTCAAATCCAAGGGTTGGTGACGAAGGACAATCCGTTTCATCTGCACACGTACCTTGCGGCCAACTACACGACGATCGATTGGCTCGGCGCATCGAATACGGCGTTGCAGGGCCGGCCGCCGGGGCTGCCATGGAGCCGATGGGCCAGCGATCCGGAGCACATGCCGCCGGTGAGGGACGAGAAGCCTTATATGCCCCAGCTTGTTTCCGTTTCGTTGGGCGATGAACCAGATCTGAACAATCCCGTACAGCGACAGAAGAACATCGATTGGTACGAGCGGTTTCGCGGGCAATTTCCGCGGACCATCTTATTCACAAACAACTGGGGATTGCAGATACAGGACAGGGCGTATCAGGATTTCCTGTCTCGCGCAAAGCCCGACATGATCAGTTTCGATACGTATCCGTGGC
>DASZZA010000609.1:0-5060 GCA_035545135.1 Lacipirellulaceae bacterium
TCGACGAACCTGGAAAGACCCACGTACTATCTCGACAACTTCCGGGTGCGGCACGATTCGATCTTTGGTTACCAGGCGTTGTTCGAGCTTAGCGCATTTCAGCTGCTGGGGCTCGATCCGGTTCCGGGCGTGAAGTGGGACCTTAACCTCGACTATTTGAGCCAGCGCGGCCTCGGCTACGGCACAGGTGTCGAATACGCTCGCGACGGCTTCTTCGGACTCAACGGCCCCACGTCCGGCCGCCTCGATGCGTGGTTTATCAGCGACCACGGGGTGGATAACCTGGGCCGCGACCGCCGCAACATCGACCCAGAAGCATCGTTCCGCGGCCGCGTTTTCTGGAATGATCGGCAGCATATCGTCGGAGGTTTACTCGACGGCTGGACGTTGCAAGGGGAAGCCGGCTGGTTGAGCGACCGCACCTTCCTCGAAGAGTACTACGAGGATGAGTGGGACAATAATCCGGACCAGCTCACGGGTGTGCGGCTGAAGCGCACGTACGACAATCAATCGCTGTCGATCGAAGCCAACGCGCGTATCAACGACTTCTTTACTCAAACCCAATGGCTGCCGCGGCTCGACCATTACTGGCTCGGGGAGCCGCTCTTGGGCGACAACCTTACTTGGTACGAGCATACGTCGCTCGCGTATGCTGATATCGGCATTGCCAGCACGCCGACGAATCCAACACTCGCCTCTCAATTTGAATTGTTTCCCTGGGAAGAAGACAGCGCCGGCAATCCGATAATGGGGCAGGGCGAGCGGCTAATTACGCGACAAGAGATCGATTGGCCGATAAACGCAGCCCCCTGGAAAATTGTTCCGTTCGCCCTCGGCGAGTTAGGGGATTGGGGCGAAGATATTAACGGTGACCGCTTTCAGCGGGCGTACGGTGAAACCGGACTGCGGGCCAGCATTCCGTTCTGGTACGCCGATCCCAACATTCACGACGCGCTCTTTAACCTCAACGGCCTCGCGCACAAAGTTGTGTTCGATGTTCAAGCATCGGTAGCGGGAGCCAACCAGCCTCTTACTCGAATGCCGCTCTATGAGGAGCTTGACGACGATTCGATCGAAGATTTCAGCCGGCGGTTGTTCTTCTCGCCGTTTGGCGGGCCGCAGTTTGGCGGCACGCTTGCCGGCGTGTACTACATCCCCGGTGCACCGTCGTTCATCGATCCCAAGTTCGATCCGCGGTTCTATGCCCTCCGCTACGGATTGGGGGATTGGGTCACCTCGCCGTCCGATGAAATTGCCGACGACCTGACAGCCGTGCGCTTTGGCATGCACCATCGACTGCAGACCAAACGTGGCGCGCCGGGAGAAGAACGGATCATCGACTGGGTCACACTCGATGCAAACGCAACCTACTTCCCCGACTTCAATCGCGATAATGCGGGTGTCCCAATGGGCCAAATGGATTACGATTTCCGCTGGCATCTAGGCGATCGCTTCTCGATCCTTTCAGACGGGTACGCCGATACCTTCGGCGACGGCCTGCGGACGGCTTCCATCGGCGCCCTGCTTAACCGTCCATCAACCGGAAACGTTTACATCGGTTTCCGCGCCGTCGGGGGCCCGTTCGAAGCCGATGTGCTAACGACGAATTTCAACTATCGAGTGACACCCAAGTATATTGCATCGGTTACATCCGCGGTTGATTTCGGTCCGACGGGCAATATCGGCCAAAGTCTCTCGTTCACCCGCATTGGCGAATCACTGATTGCGACGATCGGCGGAAATGTCGATGTATCGAAAGGCAGCGTGGGTGTCCACTTCCTTGTAGAACCGCGCTTCCTGCCAAACCTTCGCACCACTGCCAAAACGGGCATCGATATTCCACCGCCTGGCGCGTACGGGCTTGAGTGAACCGCATTGAGAATCGCAGCAAAACCTTCGCTTGCACGACCGGTGACATCAGTTGTGGCGGGCAACGTGACTGCGGAAGCTTCGGCCCGCTGCGGACCAGCAAGCGAGCAGTGCTAAGGCCAGGGTCGCTGGCTCCGGTATCGCGACTTGGTCGGAGGCGGCGCGTACCGAGCCGCTGCCGCTTCCCTGGATATGGCCGAAATTGGCTCGCCACGCGTTGTAATCGCTTTGAATGAAACCGGCACCGAGGCCCTTGCGCCAGACCAGATAGTCGGCCGCATCTACTTTGGAATCGTGGTTGAAATCGCCGGGCTCAAAGAACATCTGGACTACCCGCTGGCCCAGAATCGCATGCACAGCGGCAGTGGGATGCACGTCGTCCCAGAACAAATACTGGTTCGGATTGGGAACTATCTGACTCGTATCGTATGATGTGGCGCCGTAGGACAAACCGGGCGCGGCCGAGTTTGTAACGTTCACAAGGCCAAACGCTTCTGGATCGGCGAGCGCTTGGCTGATTAGCGCCGCTACATCGAAGCGGAAGACGCTGGCGGCTGGATTGCTCGATTGAAATCCGTCGAGCATCGTGCTCAATGCGGCATTGAACTGTTGTGTAATTGCATTTGCTTTTGCAAGGTCGGTCGGACTCGTGTTGTAGTGTGGGGTGTAACCGAGCGGGGGCAAATTAAGAACCAAAAACTTCCGTGCGCCGTCGGCATACAGTTGACTCAAATCTTGCGAGATATTATTGACGGGAACGTTTACGTCCGCCTGACCTTGCAGCAAGTCGTTAGCGCCGGCGAAAATCAGGTAAAGTGCGGTCGCGCTTACGGTTCGCGAGCCTAGGTAATCGCTAACTTGGTCGTCGATATCGCGAACAACAAGGCTATAGGGTAACCCTGTACCGGAGGTTTTTGCCCGGCCGTATGCGAAATCGTTGCCGCCGTCCCGGCTACCGCCCAAGGGCGACAAGCCTAATCCGACCGCCAGCGAATCGGCATACGTTGGCCCATTGGAAAAACGACCGTTCCAATAATATTTTCCCGGTACGGTACCGAAAGTTGCTTGGGAAATGTTGCCAATGTCGGAAAGGCTATCGCCAAACACTATCAAGTCGCTAAATGGTGCGGCAGCCGCAGTTGGAATGAATGTCGTTGCCAAAAGCAGCGAGGCAGCGAGTGAGAGGCAGCGGCTTCTTGCGATTCGGGTCATGGCCGCGATCATATCACGTTTGCGCCATTCAGGCACGGATTAAGTCTGATTGGCAAGTGCTTTCGATTCCACACGAAGCATTTGCGTCGGTTCGTCGCTGGACAAGCTGGGCGTTAAGAAGCCGTCCACGGATGAATTCGCACTGTTCTTCTATTTTTTGAGCGGCGACGATAGAGGAGCAGCAGTTGAGAAGCGGCTGCGATCAATCCGGCGGTAAATGGTTCGGGGACGCTCGCGCCGTTTGCTGGGCCAAAACTAGTCGATGAGCCGACGCCGCCGCTGCTCGAATCTCCAATGTGAGTGCGCCATGAGATGAAATCCGCCTGGCCGACGGCCCCGGAATTGTTTGGATCGCGATTCGTAATCGACGAAGCGCCGAGCGTGCGGCGCCACACGATATAGTCCGAGCCATCGACTTTGCCGTCGTTGTTGTAGTCGCCGGCCACGGGTCCGGCCGCCACCTCGAGGATGCCCGTACCGGTAATTAGCGATGAATGGTAATTGGCATTTGCATTCCCAACCCCTCCCCATGTTCCGATTACTTGGGACACATTGTTGATGAGCAGCGAACGGATCGTATCCGCGGCACCGGAATATTGCAGGTTGAGCGTAGCTCCGCTTGAGAGAAGCACGTCTGCCGCGTCGGCAAGGTAAGGATTACGAAGGCTCAGTGTCCCCGCCTGTACGTTCGTATTGCCAGTGTATGAATTGACGGTGACAAGCGCCAGCGTACCGGCCCCGCTCTTGGTAAGGCTGCCGGCGCCCGAAACAACGCCGCTAATCGTCATATTGCCCGTATCAATTACTGCGTTCAAGCTGCTGGTAAGCTGCACGCCAGTGGCAATGAAGTGATTACCCTGGTGCGAAGTCAGTGTGGCAGGGCTCGCTATGTTATTGAATAGGATGCTTCCGCCAGTGCCGGGACTGATCGTGTAGCTGTTGGGGCTGTTGAATGTCAACGTCCCGATCGTCTTGTCGCCGTCGAGCGTGATCGTCCGAGCCGCCGTGTTCGTGCGGAAGAAATTTGCCACCGCGCCGGGAGAATTGGGGACGCTGTTGGGCACTCCGTCCACCACACCATTGCCCAGCCAATTCAGCGGCTGAGTCCAACTTAGCGGGATCGCCGTCTGACTGTCGCCGATGGCATATGCAGCATCGGGCAACCATTGCGGTTGCTGCCCTGGGATGACTAGCCGCGTGCGATAGTAATACTCGTGCTGGATCTGTTCGGCCTCGGAGATGCCCATCGCATTGCCGCCCCAGGCATAGGCGAGGAACCCGGCAAAGCCGACGGCGTAGATCGCGTCCTGCCGCACCTGGATCGCCGTATCCCAATCAGATGCGGTCGCGAGTCCGTGCCGGCCATACCAGACGCTGGGATCGCCGCTGGTGTTGCCGAAATGTTCGATCATCATAAGGCGATCGGCGTTGATCCCACCGATATTGACGTAGCTGTTTTTGCTGCTTTGGTAGGCGTTCTTTGCAAAGTTGAAACGAGAGTTATAATCCGATCCGCTATTGATGATCGATGGGCCGCCAAGATACTCCTCGATGCCAATGTAGGCATTACTGGCCAGCGACTGCCAGGTCGATTTATACGGCCCGTCCAGGCTCGAGGTGAGCGTGCCTTTTTGATTGAGCAGGACGACGTCGTAGTTGTACGTGTTGCGCAGCAGGGACATCACATCGACCGCCCATTGCCGATACGAATCTCCGTTGGAACTCGTATCCCGCATGAGCGAAGACAACTCGTTGAGCACGACCCATCCGGGACGCACGTTGCCGTTTTGTTTTTTGGCGTAGTTATCGATCTTGGCGGCTTCGTCGGCGGCACTGTAGGTGCCGTATTCGTTGTGGTTGAACGAGTCATACCAGATGACGGACGTGTTGCCGGCTTGCTGTATTTGGGGTGCGGTCAGGGTTCCGGTGACCATCATGTAATTGCCGTTGATGCTCGGGTAATTCAGGACGCCGAGCTG
>DASZZA010000610.1:0-5553 GCA_035545135.1 Lacipirellulaceae bacterium
TTCCCGATCATCCCCCGCCCAATGTGCGCGTGTCGATCGACTCGCGATCCCAGCGGCTTCAAGCTGTCGTTAACATGAATCGCGCGCACTAGCTTGATGCCCACCGTCTTGTCGAGCACTCGCATCGTCGCCATGTATTCCTTTTCGGTGCCGATCGGATAGCCGGCCGCAAAGATGTGGCAGGTATCCACGCAAATGCCCAACCGATCCGGGTCCTGCACGCCGTCGATCATCGCAGCTAGTTGCTCAAATCGGCATCCCAGGCACGACCCTTGCCCGGCCGTCGTCTCCAACAAACATTTTGTCTTGATGCCCCGCGTCTGCCGGTGCGTTTCATCCAGCGCCCGCACCACCGCCGCAATTCCCGCAGCCTCGCTGCTCGTCGTGTGCGCTCCCGGATGCGTCACCACATAAGGAATCCCCAGCCGATCCGCCCGCAGCATCTCCATCACAAACGAGTCGACCGACTTCTTCCACAACGCCGCATCCGGGCTCGCCAGGTTGATCAAATACGAATCGTGCGCCAGCGGATGCCGTACACCCAGCTCCTTCAGCCTCCCCCGAAACAACCGCACATCCTCGTCCGTAAGCTCCTTCGCCCGCCATTGATTGTTGTTCTTCGTAAACAGCTGCACGCAGTCGCATTTCAGCCGATGCGCATGTTCCACCGCCTTGTAGTACCCGCCTGCAATCGATTGATGCGCCCCGAGAATTGCCATAGCCACCAAATCGTATGCGACGCTAGCTTACCCGAAAAGGCGCGGGTGAGCGGCACGTCAGCACGAGCCACGCGACGTTGGACCGAGCCGCCACTAAGCACTTAACGACGTGGGCTCGATATCGTCAGTCCCTCGCAAATGCTTCTTGACCGAACGACTCCCCGCAAATACGTTAAACCCTATCGTAACATCCCAATTCCCGTAGCTTGGCGCCTAATGAGCCGAATGATATGAGATCGATCTGCCTCGCTATTGCATGTTCATTTGTGGGTCTGGCGGCCGCACCCGCCAACGCCGCCATCATGATGACCACGAGCGAGGTAAGCGCCTTCGCGTCCGACGCATCTGGCGCAAGTGCGTCGCAGAATTATATCAGCAGCACATTTCCCACCCCGCCCGGCACGATGCTCAACGCGACGGACGGAGCCAGTCACAGCAACAACGGCATCGATTGGTCGGCCAGCGGCGGGCAAACGATCCTCGGCCTCACTGTCGACCACCAGCGAACCGGTCAGCTAAACTCAATCGCCGAAACCGACCAGAATAACGTGAACTTCACGGCGCTCGACAACGAGCCCTACGAGTTGTCCGGCTTCTACAGCGCGACGGATGCCGGCGCCGCAGGTCGTTTGTATTTGGAAGTGCGCCTCTTCGATAGTACGGCCAGCACAGAATTGTTTCGCAATGTGCAGAATTCAACCGCCACTCTTAACGAGTCGTTCATCTTGGGCGCCTCAGGCGGCGACCAAGGGAATATTTCCAACGGCAGCCCGACCGGAAATCTCATCGCCGGCCATCACTACGCGCTATTTAGCGAATACCTTTCCCAGGCATCGCCCGACGCCGATTCCGGCGCCGTCGCCTCTGGAAATCTCACGCTCACAATCGGCGTGGCCGTGCCGGAACCGGCCAGCACATTCTACTTGCTTGCTTGCGGCCTTCCGCTTTTGATCCTGTCGACTCGTCGTCGCACGTTCCCAATTTGTGCTTAACGGATACTCGACCCGTTCGGCGCCAAGCGCGCTCCTTCGCCTTGAGCGAAACTCCCAGGGAACGTAAAATCGCCCGT
This sequence comes from Lacipirellulaceae bacterium, assembly GCA_035545135.1. GTDB lineage: Bacteria > Planctomycetota > Planctomycetia > Pirellulales > Lacipirellulaceae > JABDGM01. Next base: position 1,789 of record DASZZA010000610.1, read on the forward strand.
CCTGGCCCTCGACCCTCGACTCTCGACCCTCGACCCACCATGGAACGCACGTTCATTCTCCTCAAGCCCGACTGCATTCAGCGCCGCCTCATGGGCCGCATCCTCGCGCGCTTCGAAGACAAAGGCCTCAACATCATCGCCATGAAGATGATGCACGTCACGCCCGACCTGGCCAAGAAACACTACGCCGAGCACGTGAAGAAGGATTGGTATCCTGCGCTCGAAGCCTTCATCACCGGCTCACCCGTCGTCGCGGCCGTGGTCGAAGGTCTCGAGGCAATCCGCGTCGTCCGCGAGATGCTCGGCGCCACCAGCGGCCTCAAAGCCGCTCCGGGAACCGTCCGCGGCGATTTCAGTTCCAGCCGCCAAATGAACCTCGTCCACGGCTCCGACGGCCCCGATGCCGCCAAGCGCGAAATCGCCCTTTACTTCCGCGACGACGAAATCTGCTCCTACGAGCCAACGATCACGAAGTGGCTGCGGGCGAGCGACGAATCGTAGGTCAGGCTTCAGCCTGACAAATTATTTCGCGCCCCATTGCTTCGTCAGGCTAAAGCCTGACCTACGAACGGCGTGCCGATCGGCCAGCTGTCCCGCAGCCTCGCCGATGAGCGGCGCCAATCCGAAGCTTGTGCACAAAGATCAGCCTTAACTGGGTTATTCTCAATGTAGTGAATGATACGAAGCAGTTCATCTTCGTCGCGACCCCAATGGTCGTAGGATTCGTCTTGCCAGACGACTCGTCCTAGATTGTCGTGCAAACGGTTGATTTCGTACGATGTGGCGCCTTTAAGTCTCCGAGTAACTTCGCTCAACTCCGCTTTGGGCGTCAATAAAACGTGGACATGATTCGCCATAATACACCATGCCCACAAAATAAATCGATCGTTCGCGCCCTTGACGATTGCATTCTCAACAATCTCGGTGGCTGCGTCGTCGCGCAGATAATGTGGGCCGCAATGACAGGTATCGAGATATTGATCCGCATGCGCGAACAGAATCTTCGAGTGCCGGATGGCGCGATCGCGGTGCGATTCATTCTTACGCAATGGTTCGCGTTCGAGCCGAATGCGCTCGCGCTGGATCTGACTGATGCGATTCTTCGGCATCGCGCCTTTTAGATTCCATGTCAGGAAGATAGGAAATCCGTCAGGAATCTGATGCGGATGATGCCGATGATAATTTCGCTTCATTGAGTGTAGGTCAGCCTTCAGCCTGACAATTTATTTCGTGACCCATCCGATCGTCAGGCTAAAGCCTGACCTACGGGGCCACCGGATTCTCTAATATCCGTAACGTCTGCGCTTTCGCGTCCAACTCCGCCATTGCCCCTTCCGGCAGCGTTGCATTGTATCGCACGTGTCCGAATGGAAAATGCGCCAGCACCGGCACGCGCAGCTTCGCGAAGTAATCGTTTAGCACGTCGTCCATCGATTCATCATCATCCCATTTCTTTTGGTCTTTCCGCGTCGTAAACTGGCCCAGCAGGATGCCGGCCGCGTGGTCGAATTTGCCGGCCAACCGCAGTGTGTTGAGCATGCGGTCGATGCGGTACGGGTCCTCACCCACGTCTTCCAGAAACAAAATCTTCCCGTCCGTCTGAATCTCGTACGGCGTCCCCATCAGCGCATTCACCACCGATAAGTTGCCGCCGATCAGCCGCCCGCGCGCCACCCCTCCGCGAATCGTCACCGGCGGCGGCGGTTTGTCGGCCGGCTTCTTGCCGACGCATACACCAGAACCGGCCAGCGTCGGAAGAATTGTATAACCAGCGCGAGGCGACAACGAAACCTCGCGCACGGAACCCTTGCTATAGCTCTTCGCCAGAATCGCCCGCCAGAACCACTTCGCCGCGAACGGCGACAGGTTTTCCTCGCTGCCCAGTCCCCACTCCGGTACGGGCGAATGAAACGTCACCAGCCCGGTCCGCTGATTGATCGCGATATGCAACCCGGTGATATCGGAAAAGCCAACCAGAATCTTCGGATGGCGACGGATCACGTCGTAGTCGAGCTTATCGACGATCCGCGTCGTGCCGTATCCGCCCGTGCCGGGAAAGATCGCGTCGACCGCCGGGTCCTTGAACGCCGCCATCAATTCCCCGGCACGCTCCTCGTCCGAACCACCTAAAAACCCCTTTTTGCGAAACAGGTCCTTTGGAATCCGCACCTTGAATCCCATTGCCTCCAGCCGCTTCTTGGCCAGCATCACGCGATCTTTGTCGAGATACTTCGCCGGCGCCACGAACATAATCGTGTCGCCCGGTGCGAGTGCCTTCGGAAAAATCGGCGGCAGTTCAGGGCCCGTCGGTTCTTCACCCTGCGACACAGCCGCAATCAATGCGAAGATGGTGCAACAACCGACTACCAACAACGGCAAGCGGCGAGTATTCATGGATGGACAGGATATCAGGATTCTCAGGATCAACCGTTTAGAGAGAGACGTGTTCGCCGGCAAGTCAATCGGACCGGATATGCAACGGCGATCGATCCTGTCAATCCGGCCGATCCTGTTATCCCGTCAATTGCAGCCTGCACTCAATCATTGTGCGCCCGCTCTTCCACCAGATCGTACCGCCGAATCTTGCGATCCAGCGTCGAGCGCTCGATACCCAGAATAATGGCCGCCCGGCTCTTGTTCCAGCCAGTCTGATTGAGCGTATCAAGAATGTGCTGCTTTTCCATGTCCGCCAGCGACGCCGGCTCACTGCGGCCGTTGCGACCATCGAGCAAACCAACGTCCGTATCACCAGCCGTTCGCAGCGTCGAAAGAACCAGGTCATCGTGGTCAATGTATTCACTGCGAGTGAGCACCACCGCGCGCTCGATCACGTTCTTCAACTCCCGCACGTTTCCCGGCCAGCGGTAACGCAATAACTCCTCCATCGCTCGCGGCGTGAATCCTTTGATCTTGCTGCCCGTTTCCGCCACAAATCGATGCAAGAAATACTCGGCCAACTCCGGAATATCCTCGGGCCGTTTCCGCAGCGCCGGCACAATAATCTCCAGCACGTGCAGCCGAAAATACAAATCGCGGCGGAACATGCCTTCCGCCACGTCCTTCTCCAAATCGCGGTTCGTCGCCGCTATCACTCGCACGTCGACCTTGATCTGCTCGCTGCCGCCGACGCGCTCGAATGGGTGCCCTTCGAGCACGCGCAAAAACTTCGCTTGGATCTTGGGACTCATCTCGCCGATCTCGTCGAGCATCAGCGTCCCCTTGTCGGCCGCCTCGAACTTGCCGATCTTACGCTCCGTCGCGCCGGTGAACGCGCCCTTCTCATGCCCAAAGAGCTCGCTTTCCAGCAGCGTTTCGGAAAGAGCCGCACAGTTGAGGCAACCGAACGGCGCTTTGCGACGCGGACTCGAAAAATGCACCGCCCTCGCGACAAGCTCCTTGCCGACGCCGCTCTCGCCGCGAATCAGCACGGTGGCCCGGCTCGGAGCCGCCCGCGCGATTTCGCGCGCCACCTGGTTCATCGCTTCGCTCGAGCCGATAATTTCGCTCTGCACACCCAGCAGCTCACGTAACTCGACGTTCTCGTCGCGAATCTGATTGAGGTTCTCCGCCAACTCCTGCTGCCGACTCAAATTCTCGAGCGCGACGGCAACGGTATCGGCGACCGCGAGTGTGAATTCGAGGTCGTCCGGATCCGTCGGCTTACCGGAGTCGGTCGAATACAAATGGATGACGCCCAGCACCTTGCCGTCGCGGCGAATCGGCGCGCAGATCACACTCGTGGCCAGAATGTCGCCCTTGCTGTCG
>DASZZA010000611.1:0-3008 GCA_035545135.1 Lacipirellulaceae bacterium
ACGTGCGTCGCGTAGTGCATCGGAATCATCCGCTGCCAATACTCCGGCCAACCGTCCATATCCTGCGGATGCGACGCCTGCAAATACTGTATCTTTCCGAACTCGCCCCGCTCGTACTTCTCGCGGATGTACAGAAACTCACGGCTATACACCACTGTTTCCGCCATCATGTACTTGAGGCCGGTATCGGTCACCAATTGGCAGATTTTCTCACAATCGGCAACCGTCGTCGCCATGGGCACGGTGCACATCACATGCTTGCCCGCCCGCAGTGCCTCCTGGCTCATCCAGGCGTGATCCGGAATCGGGCTATTGATGTGCACGAAATCGATATCGGGGTCCGAGAGCACCTGGTCGAACGCCGTATACCGTTTGCCGATCTTGAACGCGTCCCCCACTTTGTCGAGCTCGGCCCGATTTCGCCGGCAGATCGCCACGACCTCTGCTTGCGGGTGTCGCTGATAAATGGGGATGAACTCGGCACCAAAACCAAGCCCAACAATGGCAGCGCGGACCGGCGATTTTTTCGTCGTCATTTCCAACATCCAAGTATTTATCTCACGCAAAGTCGCCAAGACGATAAGGGAAAACGTCACTCGTCCTCAAGTCCGTTGACCAGTCTCCTCACGTCATCGCGTATTAGTTCCTCGTTGAAGTGAATAAGGATGCCGGAGTCGCTTGTCCATTAGCCGCACGTATGCCAGCAACTGTTTCTTATGGATGGATTCAATACGCTTGACGGATTTGACTTCGACGAGCACTTTGTCTTCAACCATCAAGACAAGCTGGTAGCCCTCTTCAAACCGGATGTCTTACCAGATGATGGGAACCGGCAATTGGCGTTGTCCTTGCAACCCTCGCTTCTTCAGCTCGTGTGCAAGAATGACTTCGTAGACCGACTCCAGAAGTCCCGGGTCGAGTTTTGTATGAATCTTGTAGGCGGAATCTACGATTTCCTTCGATAAAGGATTCTCGTGCAACGGCTCATGAATCCCCATCGCAAACCCCTCGACGGCTCGCGAAGCATCCTTTGCGCCTTAGCGCGTTTGCGTGAGATTCCGAGCGCCCACGAATCAAGTTAATACTCGCGATCAATCACCCGCCCCGGCTGCGGCACCGGATACTTACCATCCGCGTCGGCCACGAGCGGCGACGGCGAATCCATCGTCAACTTATCGACATCTGGCGCAAACTCGTGTTTACATTGAAGCAATTCTTTACGTGTGATTTTCTGGCCAGTATGGGCAGCCATTCGCCCCATAACCGCCTGCAAGCTCGCCTCCGTCCCGCGTTCGACCTCGTTGTACGGCCGGTCTTCGCGGATGGCCGCGATGAGATCCACCCATTCCATCTCGTACGGATCCGGTTCCGGCTTCCCATACGCCCAAGTCGTGCTGGCCGCCTCCATCGCCGGATTGTTGTAAGACGTCTTCTGGCCCTTAAATGTCCGGCACAGCGCCGGCATATGCCCGGACTTCGAAATGATGCATGAACCTTTCGTTCCCTGCGCCCGACTCGTATGACGCGAATAGCAGCCGTCGATCGTCCGACCGTCCAGAAACAACTTTGCACCGTCGTCAAACGTGTATTCGACCGCATACACATCGAAATTCTGATCGACGTTGTCGCCGCGGTAATGGCGTCCGCCTAACGCATGCGCTTCCACCGGCCAGGCGTTCTTCATCCAGCAACATTCGTCAAGATTGTGAATCAAAAAATCGCTGTAACATCCGCCGCTCGCCCACAGGAAAGAGTGGAATCGTTTGATCTGCCAGATCAGCTCGCTCGGTTCATCGTCAGGCTTGCGCGGCGACGCCTCCGTGGCAGTTTTGCCGGCAATCCGATACGCCCGCATCAACGTTAGATCGCCAATTTCACCGTCCTGAATCCGACGAAACAGCTCGCCACGAGCCCGGCAGTGCCGGCACATCAGGCCGACACCCACCTTCTGATTCTTTTTCACCGATTCCTTCGCCAACTCGAACATCTTCAGCGACGTCGGCACGTCCACCGCCACCGGTTTCTCCATGAACACGTTGAGTCCCTTCTTTATCGCGTACGGGAAGTGAACCCAACGAAACGCCGGCGGCGTCGCCAGGATCACCACGTCGCCCGGCCGCAGGCAGTCCATCGCTTTCCGATAGGCATCGAAGCCGACAAACTGATGCTCCTTCGGCACTTGGTACTGCTTGCCCCGCTGTTTGAGATTCGCCGCCGTAGCAGCGATATGGCTCGGAAGGATGTCCGCCAGCGCGACGACCTCGATCGGCCCGTTCTTCACCGAGAGGGCATTGTTCGCCGCCCCCGTTCCTCGTCCTCCGCAACCGACCAGAGCCAACCGGATCGTATTATCCTCGCTCGCATGAACAAACGGTGCGCTGGCCGATACGATCGTCGTCGCTGCTGCGATTCGCCCGGTGTGCTTCAAGAACTCACGTCGTGTTTTGCCGCTACTGGATTGGGGATTCATAGACCACCTGCGTTGTTTGTCTTGACGTTGCTATCTGACAGCCCCCATGTTAATTTAGCCAACACGTGCCCCGGATTGAATGAGAAAAAGCGCACGGCGAACGCGTTTTTCCGCGGGCGGTTCTCTCTTCACCATTTCGCTACGTATTGTGGCTACTGCGAGCCGAACGGCACCCTAAATAAAAACGGGGCTGGTGCGGTTCACCGAACCCGTAACAAGCGACTCCTCGAGGCGGTATGGCTAATCAAATTCAGGCGCGGCGGTTGTTCATCGGGTGTTTTATGGCCATGATCGCGACGGCCTTCGGCTTCGCCGTCCGCGGCAACGTCCTCAGCGATTGGGGCACTCAGTTCCATCTCACCGACGAGCAGCTGGGCATCATCCAGGGCGTGGGACTCTTTCCCTTCGCCATTTCCATCATTTTGTTCAGCCTCGTGATCGATCGCATCGGCTACGGTGTAGCGATGACCTTTGCCTTCGTTTGCCACATCATTTCCGCGATACTCACCATCTTCGCGCCGAGCTTCGGTATGCTGTA
>DASZZA010000612.1:0-6881 GCA_035545135.1 Lacipirellulaceae bacterium
ATTCGATTGATCAGCGGGCGGCGCCGGCCAGCGATTGAAGTCGTGCACTCGGCGGATGGAAAGGCGTGGAAGGTGTAACCATGTGGGAATGGCGACGAAGTAAATAGAGAAGAAGAAATGAGTTTGTGACGGCAAATTTTATATTTGTCCTTGGTCAATTCGGCGACCATCAATTGCAAATGACAAAATTACCAATGGCAAATCGCATTTCTCCGCTGTCTCTGCAGCTCCGTGGTGAAACCCATGCCGACGTTGCGCGCCGGGGGAATTACGTTCTGTTACGTGTACCGCACGCCCTGGAACTGCGGTTCGAAGAACGCGGGTAGCAATGCATCGGCTTGCAGCAAGCCTACGCGTGTGAGATGGATGCGATCGGCATCCCGATCAATTGTGCAAAGTCCGTCGCGCTCGTAATCGGACCACGTGTCCGGCCATTGCTCGATGATGTCGGTGTGGTATTTATCTCGGAAGTAGCGGACATTCAGATAGCCGCGCTTCAGTTGCAGGATCATTTCGCGCACGAGCCGCTGGTGCTGCGACAGTGGCAGGCCGCGCATCAGCGGCAGTTCGCCTGCTTCCAGTGCGCTGCAATACGGTTCCCACTCCGGAAAGTTTTGATAGTGCACGCCGCCCACGTGGCCGAAACTGGCGATGCCGGTGGCCAACAGGTCGCTGCCTTGCCAAAGGTTGTCGCGGTAGCTGAAATTCACTCGTTTTGGGTCTTTTACCATCGTGTAAGCACTGGAGACGCCGTAGCCTGCAGTAGCGAGCTCGTCGAATGCGAAATCGACCCAGGCGCGCTTTGTCGCCCAATCGGCGACGGGTGTTTCGATAACGCCGCCGAGAATGTCTTTTGAGTACACGGTGTTGAACGGCAGCTCCATCTGATAGATCGTGACGCTGTCGGGGTCCAGGTCGATTGCGCGGCGGACGGTGTCGCGCCACTTGTCCCAAGTCTCGCCGACCATGCCGGCGATGAGGTCGATGTTTGTGTTGTAGAAGCCGGCGGACTGGATCCATGGCCAGGCGCGGTAGATTTCGGGCGATTCATGGGCCCGGCCGTTTTCGCGGAGGATCGTGTCGTCGAAGTGCTCAACTCCGAGGCTGAGTCGAGTGACGCCGATTTCGCGCAACGTATGGACCTTGGCTTCGGAGAGCGTGCCGGGCTCGCACTCGAACGTGACTTCCTCGGCCGATTCCCAAGAGACATTGGCCCGCAGGCGATCGACGAGCCGCTCGAGTTGCCGTGAGCTAAGGAAGGAAGGCGTGCCGCCGCCGAAATAGACGAAGCGGAACGGGCGTCCACCCATTACCGGCAGTTTGCTGACCAGCTCGATCTCGCGCGACAATGCGGCCAGGTATCGCTCGACCTCGGACGAATTCTTTTCCGTGAATACTTTGAAGTAGCAGAATTTGCACCGCTTGCGGCAGAACGGAATGTGCAGATAAAGGCCGAGCGGCGCATCGTCCGGAGGCGAATTCAACGCATGGCTGACGGCGTCCAGTTGATCGGCCGACCAGGCGGAAAACGGCGGGTAGTTGCTGATGAAGTAACTGCCGACTTCGGTTTTAGTGGTGCTGGTCGACATTTTTTTATTCACCACAGAGGCACCGAGGACACGGAGAAAAGCAGAATGTAAAATGCAAAATGAACAATGCAAAATGTTCAATGCGGGTTTTCATTTACATTGTTCATTGAACAGTTTGCATTTAACATTCGCTGCCTTCTGTTCTTCTCCGTGTCCTCTGTGCCTCCGTGGTTAATTCTTCTCTTTTTTCTTCGAGCCGAAGCAATACAAGGCGCCGTCGGTGTTGCCGACGATGATGCGGCCGTCGACGACTGCCGGTGAGCCAGTAAAGCCACCGCCTGTGTCGTATTGCCATTTCACCTGGTGGGTATCGGCATCGAACAAGTACATCTTACCCGCGGCGGTCGCGGCGACCACCCGATGGCCGGCAATCACGGGCGAGCTTTCGACGCGGCTCGTGGTTGGCATCTTCCATAGTTCGCCGCCCGTTTTCGGATCGAGGAAGTAGATCGCCTTGCTTTGCGAACCGAAGACGACGAGCCTGTCGGTCACGGCAGCGGCCGAGCGAATGGGCTGGCTGCGTTGTGGGTCGTGATATCGCCATACAACCGACGGTTTTTTGTTCGGTGACGCCGGAACCTGGATCGAAAAAAAGGTACCCCCCTCGGTGCCGAAATAGACGTGCTGATTGTGCATGGCTGGCGTGGAGCCGGTGGGGGCGTCGATCGGGACTGACGCGACTTCCTTGCCGTTCGTGACGTCGATGAGGTGCAGTCGGCTGTCGCAACCGGCGAGCATCGCGTGGCCGCCAGATATGGTTGGCGTGCAGCGCAGCGGCGCTTCGATACGAAAGGACCATTTCGGCTTTCCATCCTTTTTTGCGAGGCAGGTAAGCGTGCCGGCTTCGCAGGTGAAAAGGATGTTGTCGCCATCAGGGGTTGGGCCGGCATAAACCTCGCCTTCGAGGCTCTGTTTCCATTTCTTTTTTCCGTCGGCCGAATCGAGGCAGTACGCGACGCCGTTTACGTCGCCCACGTAAATAAGCTTGTTGTCGTACGCGGCGGCGGCGGAGAAGCCACTGTCGGCGAATTGCTTCGTCCAGACGGGTTTGCCGTCGGCGAGTCGAACGGCGTGAAACGTGCCCGCGCTATCGCCAATGTAAATAACTCCATTTGCAACGACGGGCGTAGCATCGAAGGCAGCGTCTTTGTCAGCGGAGTATTTCCAAAGGACCTCCAAGTGATCTGACAGGGTGGTGTGGGCGACGCCGGCGCCGACGGTGTCGCCGCGAGCGAGCGGCCAGTCATCGGCGTGGGCTGTGGCGGTCAGCACGATGACCGAAGCAAAGAGGGGGTACAGCGTTGATCGCACGTTGCTGAAATTTCGGTTTCGGCAGGGGCCGGGGTCGACGACGACCAGGCTCGCAGGGTGATCGATGTTGGGGCAGATGTCAGTCGTATGCGGCTTCATACAGCTCTAGGAAGTCGGTCTTTTGTAGCTCGACCGGATTGAATTGGGCGGTCCACTGCTCGGTGGCGGCTTCGGCCAGCTCTGGCAATTCCTCACGAGGTACGCTGCATTCACTCAGTTTACCACTGAGGCCGCCGGCGTGCGCGAGTTCGGCGACAAAGGCGGCCAGCGCGCCCGCGGCGTATCCATTGCTTGATGCGAGTAACTTGCCATCCGTGCAAGAAATGAGCTCGCGGTACCATGCTTCGACGCGCTGACCGTTGCGCCGAATGACGTGCGGCAACATCGCGGCAATGGCCTGGCCATGTGCGATCCCATAATTGGCGGTGAGCGGATTGGCCAAAGCGTGGGCCGCGCCGAGCATCGAATTCTCGATCGCCAGTCCGGCGAGGCACGCGCCGAGTTGCATCGCCCCTCGTGCCACAAGATCGTTTGGATCCTCGATAACGCGAGGAAGGTTGGGCGCCAGATGTCGCCAGGCTTCGCGGCTGAACACTAGCGACAACGAATTCCGCCGCTTGGTGACGTAGGACTCGAGCGCATGAGCGATGGCGTCGATGCCCGTCAGCGCCGTAACGCGCGGCGGCTGCGTGAGCGTTAGTTCGGGGTCGAGAATGGCGGCGCGGAAGGCTGCCCGTTTGTCGCCGCAGGCCATTTTTACGTGGGTTGCGGCGTCGGCGATCAGGGCGAACGACTGCGTCTCGCTGCCCGTGCCGGCGGTCGTCGGCACGGCAATCATCGGCATGAGCGGCCCCGTGGCTTTCCCTTCGCCCCAATAATCATGCATTCGCCCGCCGCAGGAGCAGAGAAAGTTGATTCCTTTTGCACAGTCCATCGAGCTACCGCCGCCGATGCCTACAATTAGATCGGGACGAAAGTCTTTGGCTGTCGCGAGACCGTCGTCGACATGTGCGGTCGTGGGATTTTCATCAATGCGATCGAAGAGGGTGACTTCGCAGCCGTGTTGCTCAAGCGAGTGAATACCGCGGGAAGTGTGTCCGGCGGTAACGATGCCACGGTCGCTAACGACGAGAACGCGCTTTGCTGTTAGTCCGGCCGCGAGTGCGCCGAGCTCGTGCAATTTTCCGGGACCGAAAACGATCCGCGTCGGGCATTGGAAGTCGAAAGGGAACATTAAAGGGGGAATATTCCCATCAAGGGGAGGGAATATCTAGTTGCAGTGCGCGTCCGCGGAACAGGAAATCGATGAGATTTCCTTCGTGGGGCTGCAGCCAGTTGAGCTTTGTGGTGGGGATGGGGCCGAGGTTGAGCCGGTCGATGTTGGTCGCGTTAACGGCGGCACGGCGGAACGCTGCGTCGTTCGTGATAACCGTGCCGACGAGTGTCGGGCCGATGCGCTTGAGTATTTCGGCCCGTGGGCATTCGACGACCGCCGCGAACGGAAACATGTACTCTTTTTGGGCAACGGGAGCTTCGGGCGATGGTGTGTGGATGATCGTTGGGCGAAGGTAGCTGGCGCGCTGTTGCTCGACGAGTCGCGGGCCGTATTTTTCGGTAACGTGCGTGACACCGGGCGTCTGCAGGTCTTGCTCGATCATTTTCCACACGGCGGCGCCCATGCCGGGCACCGTGAACGCAGCGAGGCCGGCATTCGGGTCATCGGGCGGCAGCACGTCGATGGGGCCAAGGCGTTCGGCGAGAGCTTCGGCAATCTCGTGTGTGTGTCGCGATGCCCAAATGCCGGAGCAGTTGATACAGCCGCGGCCGCTATTGAGGTAGATGCTGTCGGCCATCAGGTCGAGGTAATCGGGCCAGCGATCGACGACGTCGTCGCCCAGCACGATTTTCGAGAAGCCGGGGCCGTGGGCCTGCACCTTCGGATTGCCCCGGTAGCGATCGACCGTCGCGGTGCCGCCGAAGATCATCGCGCGGTCGCATGCTTCGAGCACGGCGGCGCCGGCTTCCGCCTCGCCAGGATAGAGCGAAAACGCCTCGCGCGGCACGCCGGCTTCGGTGAACGCGGCGAAGATGCGGTAAGGGGTCCACGGTTCCTGTGGGCCGGGCTTGAGGACCAGTCCCATTTGCAGCGCGATCGCCGGGAGCCAAAGTGTGTGTACGCCGGGGGAATTTGATGGCAGCACGGCCGCGAGGACCGGCGACTGGACCTGATAACTGACCACTACGCCGCGCCCGTCGTCGCCGTATCCGCGGCTGAAGGTTTTGAGGTCGAGCCCGCGCGTGAGGCAGTCCAAAATCTTCGCCATGTTCTTGAGCACGAACGAGTTCTTCGACATGTTCGCGCGGCACATGTGCTTGGGCATGCCGGTGCTGGCGGACTGCTGGTGCACGAAGTCATCGGGCGATTGGATGCCATCTCCCATTGGCAGCGTGCCGTGCTCGTAGAGATCAGCCGCCTTACCAAGCATGGCGATCAGCTCGCTGCACGAATAGCGGAGCAGGGCATCGCGTGCCCGCGCGGCTTGCCGCATATCGCGTTTGATGATGCCGCCGGCCGCCTGGCTCACTTTCGCAATCGGTTCGCCGGTGGCGAAGTGATTCACTTCGGCGACTTCGAGCGATTCGTAGGATTGGCCCCAGCGGATGAGGGGGAGTTTGATCATGACTTGGAACCGCGGGATGGACGCGGATGAACGCGGATTAAGGGCGGACGACCGATGGGGTTAAAAGTTATTGACGATGCGCTTTACGTCTACGCGTGGCGACCCGAAGTTCAGTAAAAGACAAATGGTTTTTCCGGTTGCTTTGAGGTAATTCATGCATTGGGCGAGATGGATGTCGTCAAGGCATTTCACAGCTTTGATTTCAACCAACACTTGGTCGTCGACGAGCAAGTCGGCAATATATTGGCCGACAACCATATCACCGTATCGCACATCGATCGGCCACTGTTGTTGTACCTGAAAACCAAGCTTTATCAGTTCGTAGCCGAGTGCATTCTCATAAACCTTTTCCAAAAACCCACTACCAAGTACATTGCTCACGCGGAACGCGCCCCAATTATTCGGTCTGTTTTCGCATTGATCAACTATCGGCGTTCATCTGCGTTCATCTGCGGTTTCAAAGTCTGCACGGGCATATCAGTACACTCCGACGGTGGTTGCCTCGGCCAAGCGGCGGAAGGGGCGGACGCCGCTGATGCCGTCCCAGGGGAATTGTTCGCACGGCGGTTGGCGCTCGCCTTCGTCGCGCTCGAGGAAGCCGGACATGAAGAACTCTTTGGTGAGGGTCGTTAGTCGCGCGCGGCCGGTTTCGCCGTAGTCGACGATGCGGTCCGGGTCGTCGAAATCGACGACTTCCACGACAGCCCGCGGCTGGGGCGCGTAGTAGCTGATTTTGTAACCATCCGCAGCGGTTACCGGTTTCGAGCACGCGAGTCCCATGAGCGTGTTGCCGTAGGTGGGCGTCATGTAGATGCCGCTGACTTCGGGCGGGCCGCCGAACAGTTCTTCGACGCAGAACCGGGTCCACTGCGGCGTGAATTCGGTGCCGCCGGAAAAGATGCCAGTGATGCCGGCCTCGCAGAGGCTGCTGCCGCGTTCTTCCAAGGCAAGGCAAAGAGCTTCAATGAGTTTCGGCGTGCCGAACATGCATTTGATTTCATGACCCGCGCCCAGGATTGTGAGAGCTTGGTCAATGCAATGCTGTTTGTATGCTTCAAGGTGCTCCATCCAGCCTTTTTTGATGAGCTTGATCACCCAGCGTGGATCGAGATCGATCGAAAAGCAGATGCCTCCGCGGTGTTGGGCTAGATGCTCGACGGCCAGCCGCAGCCGTCGCGGGCCGGACGGCCCAAGCATTAGCCAGTTCGAGCCGAGCGGAAAGTATTTTTCGGGCAGCGTTTCGCTGAACAGCGAATAGTCGGTCCGGAAATCGTCGATCGCGATGCGGCTTTTCGGCACG
>DASZZA010000613.1:0-2960 GCA_035545135.1 Lacipirellulaceae bacterium
GAAAAAGTGATCGGCTCCGTGTCGCCGACCGATCAAGCGCTCAATTGGCGTTGGCATCCGCCGCACGACACACCGCGCGATGTGCGACGGCGGCTCATCGACGAGGAACGTCGCGTGGCGATCGTCGAACGTTGGCCAAAACTTCCGCAGCCCGCACTTCACGGCAAATCGGCACTGGAAGCCGCTGGCGACCCGGAGTTTCGCATACCGCTCATGGCCAGCGTTCTCGTTCTGGAGCAGGGGGGCAACATCGATCGCGATGCCGATTCGATTGCGGAACTGCGCCGCGAGCTTCATCTGCCGCAGCCGGAAACGATCGAACCCGGCGACCAACCGATGAGCGCGCTACCATTGGTGCGTGTCTCGCGGCTCAACGTAACGGCCCTAGTCGACGACGATTTAATCGTTCTGTATCGACGCTCAATTCTCGTCGGCGCACACGCGGCGACGCTTCGACTGGCGCGCGAAGCGGCCGGACGGCCATCGGTGGCCGATCGGATCCCGCCTGCCGATGCGTACCAGCGCATGATCGCTGCCGAGCGAGACCCCGATCGCGCGCTCGTACTCATCAACGCGGCACGCGAGCACAGTAAAGCGGCCGGTCAATCGACTGCGAGTTGGGATCTCGCCGAGTTGGAACTGCATATTACCACCGGGAATGTGGACGAGGCCAAGGAAATGTTGGCTCGCATTGAGCGCGATCACCGCGACGATCCACAAGTGGTAGCCGCTTTGTATCAGCTGCTGTATGAAACGGGCATCATCGCCGACCAGCAGCCGGTACACGCCCACGCACACGAGATGGCGCCGGCAGCGACAGCAGCTGGCGCATCAGAGCCCGGCGGCAGCCGCATCTGGACGCCGGACAGCGATCGGCCGAGCGGCGGAAAGTCGACCCTGTGGACACCTTCGTAGGTTGGAATTCAGTCTGAAACTTCGGGCCACGACTGGCTGAAAGCCTATCCGACCGTGACACGCCGCCCAACCGACGACGACCGTTTTATGGCGCACGCGCTGGCGCTCGCCGTGCGCGGTATGGGCGCGGTCGAGCCAAACCCGATGGTGGGCTGCGTGATCGTGCGCAATGGAGAAATCGTCGGCGAAGGATACCACGAGCGATTCGGCGGCCGACACGCCGAAGTGAGCGCGATTGCCGCCGCGGGCGAGCAAGCGGCCGGCGCGACGGCTTACGTTTCACTGGAGCCGTGTTGCCATGAGGGCAAAACGCCGCCTTGCACGCAAGCGCTGCTGCGGGCCGGCGTGAAGCGAGTAGTCGTCGCCATTGAAGATCCGTTTCCGCAAGTAAGCGGAAGCGGCATCGCCGAGCTACGGGCTGCCGGAATTCAGTGCGATGTCGGCGTCGGCAGCAGCGACGCGAATTGGTTGCTTGCGCCGTATCGCAAGCTGATCACCACCGGCCGGCCTTGGGTCATTGCCAAATGGGCCATGACGCTCGATGGCAAACTTGCCACGCGCACGGGCGACAGCCAATGGATCTCGAGCGAGTCATCCCGGGCTGTTGTGCATCAACTGCGCGGCCGTGTGGATGCAATTGTCGTCGGCAGTGGTACCGCACGTGCCGACAATCCATTGCTAACAGCGCGGCCGGCCGATCGGGCCGATGTGAAGCGTATCGCCATGCGTGTGGTCGTCGATTCGACGGCGTCCATTTCGCTCGGAAGTCGGTTGGTGCAAACCGCGGCCGACGTTCCGGTGCTCGTTACGGCATCCAAAAGCGCTTCCGAAGATGCTTGCCGGCAATTATCGGGGGCGGGCGTTGAAGTTTTTCAATGTGCAGGACAATCGCACGAACAACAGCTCGCATCGCTTCTTGATGAGTTGGGATGCCGCCGTATGACCAACGTTCTCGTCGAAGGCGGCAGCCGATTGCTCGGAAACTTGTTCGACATGCGCGCGATCGATGAAGTGCACGTGTTCATCGCGCCCAAACTCGCGGGCGGTGATGCAGCGCCGAGTCCGATCGGTGCCGATGGCGTTGAGCGTATGGCCGATGCGCTCAAACTCACCGACATCGCGATCGAAGAACTCGACGGCGACGTGTACATCCACGGCCGGGTTGGAAAATGAATGAAGCTCAAGTAATCGCCGAGGGTCGCTCGCGGTTTAGCTTTCGACAAGGTCCAGTGCTGCCCAGCATGTGGGGTCTTCGACGAATGGAAATGCTGGTCCGCTCGCGAAAGTTTGCAGGCCCAGCTCGCGGTCGTAAACGGCGTAGGTGAAGCCAAGCTGACGATGCTGGTGCGGATCGTAACCCCCTAGAGAGTCGGCCGGAACAAACGCGGCCAACCAGTATCCGCACTTCGTAACTTTTGCGACCACTTGCAGCTCGCGCGGCCTGGTGGGCCGCGCGTTTTCACGTGCGCGGTTGATCAAGAGTTGATCGGCCACCGGTTCGGCATTGCCGCGACCGCCACCGGCGGGCAGGAAAACGAAGCGGTGGCAGTAGCGGCTCGCGCGATGTATGTTTAGCGTAGCACGCGTGTCGATCCACACTTGCAAACCGTCGCTATCTTCAAGTCGCCCGTCGCGGCACCACACGGGTTGTTGTTTGCCCTCGACTTTGACGTTAAACAACAGGCCCTCACTGTTCCACGCCACGCGCACGTCAGCGAATTGGCGCTCGCGATCTTCGGTGCCGCCATCGAGTTCGGCAAGATTGAGCAGTTGGTACGTTGCGTCCAGTTCGGCGCCGCGCGGATTCCAAAGCGGATCGCGGCGCAGCACAGGCACGGCGAAGCGGAACAAAAACCGCGGCGCGAGCAGTGCATTAGAGATTTCAGGCATGATGATGCAACCTATCCGGCAAGCGGGCGTTGTGCTGTGAGTGACTCAAGATGCGCGCGAAAAAACGCGGCGACGTTCTCGCTGTGCAATTGATCAGTGGTGACGAAGCGCAATTTCACTTGATCGTGGTCGCTGGCATCGGTCGAGAGCGAACG
>DASZZA010000614.1:0-5432 GCA_035545135.1 Lacipirellulaceae bacterium
GCTGCTGGTCACCTCTCCTGCCGCCCATAAACCGGGAACCGTTGTGCGACCCACCTGATCGACGGTCACGCCACCGATCATGTAGTGAGCCCCAGGGCGTACGGGAATCGGATCGGTCGCGATCTCGATGCCAAACTCAGCACACGTGCGCGCGATCCCGGGAAACCGCCTGTGAACACGCTCTGCATCCAAGTGGCTCAAATCGAGGAACACGCTGGGCTGTCGCGTCTTTTCCATTTGATCGACGATTGCCTGGCTCACCACGTCGCGCGGCGCAAGCTCAGCCCGCTCGTCGTAGTCGGGCATGAAGCGCCGGCCGGTCGAATCGATGAGGCGCGCGCCTTCGCCGCGCATTGCTTCGGTGATCAGGCTGCGGCTGCCGCCCGCGATGTACAGCACGGTCGGATGAAATTGCATGAACTCCATATCCCGCAGTTCCGCACCGGCCCGATAGGCCAGGGCGTGCCCATCTCCCGTCGCTACTTCGGGGTTGGTCGTTTCTCGAAAAATCTGGCCCGCGCCGCCCGTGCAAAGGATCGTTTGCTTCGCCCAGATAAACGTTCTCCCATGATGGGCATTCCACACTAGTGCTCCACGGCAGCGTCCCTCGTGCGTGAGCAAGTCGATCGTGAATGTGTTGGTCCAGAGCTGACCACCATGCTGCGACCGCACGCGCGCGATGATCGCCCGCATCACTTCGAAACCGGTCGCATCTCCCAGAGCATGCACAATGCGGCGATGGCTATGACCACCTTCGCGGCCAAGGAGCAGCTCGCCGTTTTCCGTGTCGAACCTGGTGCCCCAGGCGATCAACTCCCGAATATGCCGCGGCGCTTCGCTGACTACCATCTCGACCACTTCACGGTCGCACAAATTGGCGCCGGCGATGAGCGTATCCTCGACGTGGCTGGCGAAGTTGTCGTCGGGATCAATCACGCTGGCAATGCCACCTTGAGCATACGCGCTGTTGGATTGCTCCATCGTGTCCTTGGTGATCACGAGCAGGGACAGCCGCGGATCAATCTCCATCGCAGCCCGCAATCCAGCGATACCGCCGCCAATGATCAGCACATCCGCAAAGTGATGTGGAATCCGCTTGGGATGAAAAGGAACCAGGTATCGCGGCACGTTGCATGGCATGCGACCATTCTACTCGCCATCTTGCCGCGCACGCGAGACGCCCTGGTTATACGCCCGCAATCGTTCGCGATATTCCAGCGGCACCGGCCCGCGGTAGCCTTCTTTCAGGTCGCGCAGCGAATCCTTTTGGACGGCGCTTTGCCGCAGTTCGCCTCGGTCGAGCCCCAGGCTGCGCAGCGCATCATCCAAATCGCGCTTCGCCGCTTTGCCCGCCGCATCGTCGCGCTCGGCCGCCTCTTTCCGTTGCTGCCAGCGCTCGACGAAACGCTGCAAGTCTTCACGACTCCAACCCAGATCTTTCAACAAGCTATTATCGACCTTGTTCTTCTTCAACTCATCCGACAGTTTTTCCAGGATGAGGTCCGTTTGCTTGCGGGCGTATTCCAGGTTCGCGGCATCACCTTTTGGGGCGCTTCCTTTAATCGATGGTTGCGGATTTACCGCCGTTCCGGGTTGACCACCCCCGCCGGATGCACCATTTGACGATCGGTTGTCGTTTGCATGATCGCTCTGATGGCCGTGTTCGCCTTCTTGCGGACCCTGCTGACCACTCCGTTTTTCGCCTTGCCTCCCAGTCTCCTTTTCCGACTGACCGTTTGACTTCTGATCGGACGCTTTCTGTTCGGTCTTCTGCGAACCTTGCCGATCCGCCGACTTCTCACCATTTGGCCGGGCAGCATTGTCTTCGTTGCGACTTCGGTGGTTTTCGCCGCCAGCTGTTCCGCCCGGCTGTTCGCCTTTGCCGGCTTGTTGTTTGCTGCCGCCGCCCTTTTCGCTGCCGGACGTGCCCGTTTGGTGATCCGACTTCGCATCTCCGCCCGCGCTTGGCGATGCTTCGCCCTTGCCCTTTTCTGTCGACGTGCCGGCACCTTTGTCGGCCGATTGATTCTGGCCTGAGCTGCCTGTGCCGTCGTGTGGCGACTTCTGACCACCGCCTTCCTCGCCGCCACCGGCTTTGTCGCCGCCTTGATCGCCGTGCGAATCGCTTTCGCGCTTTTTATTGGCGCCGGCCGGAGGCTCTTGCTGATTGGAACGGCTCTTGGACGGCGACTGCTGAAGTTTATCGATCGGCTTCATACCCGGCTTCGAATTCGGCGCGCCTTGAGGCTTCTGCTCGCTGCCATCGCCCGCAGGCCCTTTGCTCGTCGTTTGCTGACCGCCGGGAGAAGTTTCTTGAGTGTGACGATCGCTCTTCGGCTCTTGCTTCTGCAAATCGTCACCTTGCGTCTTGGCGCCGTTGCCCTCAGCGCGGTCCTTAGCCTGTTGCCGCGCTGTTTGCGATCCATTCTCGTCGTCCGGCTTCACACCCGTCTTGTTTTCGGCCGAATGGGTTTGGCCATCGGCACTCTTTCCTTCGCCGCCGGGCTGCTTCTTTTTCGCCGCTTCCTGTTGCGCTTGGTCTTTCTCTCCGTGTCTTCCGTTCTCTTTGTTTCCCTGGCTTTGATTGGCTGCCTGTTTTTGTTCCCCGTTCTGTTCTACACTTTGGTTTTGGCTACCGTTGTCCTTCAACTGACCGTTCCGCTGCAAATGCTGACGAATGCGATCGAACGCCTCGCCGTCGTTGTCTCCCTCGGATGACACAGGCAACTTGTCGGTGGATGGCTGCGATGGATTCTTTCCCTTCTGTTGGCCGCCGTTCGCAGATGGGACACCCTGACTATGATCCGATTGACCATTGCCCTGATCAGGCTGGCCATTCTTCGGCAGATCGGCCTGCTTCGACGATTCGCCATTCCGCGATCCGGCGCCATTTTGCTCGCCGTTTGACTTCTGCTCATCCGACGTCGCCTGTTTCGATTTTGATTGTTTTACTCCCTGCCCATTCTCATTCTGGTCGTTCTGATTCTGCTTTTCACTCGCTTCACCACCTTGCGTGTTCTTAGTGGAGCTGTCCTGCGCAGGCTTCCCTTCAGAGTTCCCGTTCGTGGTCCCAGACGCGCCGCCGTCTCCATGTCTCTCCTTCTGCTTGTCTCCTTGTCCTTGGTTGTTGCCCGGCTGCTGTTGTTTGTCGGACTCGCCGCCCTCGTGTTTATCCGCACTCCCCTTTTGGCCAGCGCCGCCGTTATCTTGGTTCTTCTGATCCTGCTGACCTTGCCGGCCATTCTCCTGTTCCGCGCCCGGCTGCGGTTGTTGTCGATCATTCTTTGCCACCTGATTCACAGGAGGCTGCTGCGCCGGATTCGGGGAGCCAATCTGCATAAGTTTCTGATCGGTGGCGGTTACGTTCGGTTTCGGCGTACGGTTGTCCGCCGCCTCGACCCAATACTGCATAACGTCCCCGGAGTGGAGTCCGTGCGCGCTGGGCAAGAACGCATAACGAGTCGTATATTTCCCGTGCCGCTCGCCTTTCAACAGCGGTTCATCGAGTACCTCGCGGTCGGCGACTTTGCCGCGCAAACGCACCGCCGCTAGCGCGAAATCGGGATCGCGTGCCTCGACGTCGAGCGCAACCGTCTGATCCAGCCGGACATTGATCGACTTTTCCTTGGGTACAACAATGGCCACCTCCGGGTCGTAGTCGCGCTCCACATTGATCGAGTGCTTTACCGGGTTGCGATTGGTGCGGCCATCTTCGTTTGTGAAGCGCAGCACGTAACTCGGATGTCGCGGCGTCTGACGATCGCCGCGCAGCGCAAGCTCGAACGAAACGCTTGCTTCGGTACCCGACGCGCTCATCTTTAAATCTGGCCGCCCGTCCGCATCGAAATCGACGTTTGCCTCGCGGATTGGTCCGTTGGCACGAGCGTGAATGGTCACGCGCGTTCCTTCGATCGCCCGGATATCACCCAGCCCCTCGACGCTTCGATCCACGTATCCCGTATACGCTGGATAGTGATAATCCACTCGATCAACAAGGATTGACGGTGCGTCGACGACGGTAATGGAGTAATGAAGCGAGCGAGCGTCGCCGGCCTCCAACCAATACGTCAAATTGCGAGTCAAGCCAATTTGTTGCGTTCCACTGGATTCGTCGGCGACCCGACAAGTGAATCGCAAACCGTCGCCTGCCGGTTTCATGGGAATCGCCTGTCCTACGATTTCGCCGTCATCCGTCGAGTAGCGAAGGCGTACTTGATCGTCGTCGCCGATTCCGCGCACCTCCGCGGACACATCCACGAATTCACCGCGAGAAACGGTCGTCGAGCCCGGCGTGAGGCCAGTTATCGAAACGCGGCTCGCGGGCACGATGTCGGCCCACGGCAGCAGAACACGTTCGGCGGCAACCACCGGATCCTTGGGTGAGAGCACCTTGTAAAGCCCCGCCACTGCAACCACCGCCACGAGCACATAACCCAGCCGGATCAGCAGCGACCGATCAACTGCCGTATCCACCGGCACCCGTGTCAGCCCCTGCGCCGCGTGTTCTTCAAGCGTTCGATACACGGCATCCGAAATGTCCGCGCGACGCTGACGAAGGAGCAACAAATTGATGAGGCCATTTTTTAGCGAAGGGCTGCTTTGTTCGATCGTTCGCGCCGCATAAACAGGGTTGATCGATTGCGCGAGCAACGGCCATAGCCGACTGTAGATGACGTATCCGACGCCACCGACGAGCATTACAAAGAGCACCGTTCGCATGCCGACCGAGAACCCGCCGGGAATGAGCCAATGATCGGCGACGGCGACCACGGTGAGAAAGGCTACCGCGCCGGCCACGAGGCCTACCAATGCGGTGGCCAAATCGACGATCTTTACCGTGCGGCGCGTGCTCTGGATCTTCTCGTCGATATAATCGTCGTATCGAACGAGCTTTGCATCGTTCGAACGGCGAGGAGAAGGATGCTTCGAGAGCTGATCGGTCGACATGGCATTTCATCGCCCTGCAATGGGCGTGCGTCGGCACCCGTTGTTGCGTTTTTCTATTATACGGAACTGGCCGGAGTTGAGTCGCTCCAGCGTGCCAGCAAGTTCCACAAAGTTGTTGGTTCCGCGGCCGAATATCCGGATTTTTGCGTCACGATCGGCGAATACCGCGGGTTTCATCAGGGCACGTTTATGTGTCGTGCTCCCAATGGATTATCGCTGTTGTTCGCTTTGGTTGAATCGTGCATTATTCATGCCCATATCCAGCAGGCAACCGTTTAAGCGTCACGCCAGATGCTGCGTCCAACCGAATTTCGCAATCTTGTCAGCGGCCAACAAAAGGGGCCAGCTGCGGCGTTCATGCGCGGCGTTTTGCGGGTTGCCGAAGTGCCCTACACGATTGCGGTAACCGCTCGCAATAGGCGGTACGATCGCGGAGCGGCGTCCATTCACAGCGTCGAAGCGCCGGTTATCAGCGTGGGCAACTT
>DASZZA010000615.1:0-2489 GCA_035545135.1 Lacipirellulaceae bacterium
TGGGCTCCATATTGATCGCTTTGTGGCGAACGACCTCCTTGCTCTTCGCCGGGCAAACGTCGACGCAAACGCCGCAACCCGTGCAGTCGTCGGGCGCCACTTGAATCGTCAGCAAGTGATCCGGCAATTCTTTATCTTTCCAAGGCTTCGACAAATAGCTGCTTGGTGCTCCGTTCAGCGCCGTCTCCGGGAATACCTTTGTTCGAATCGCCGCGTGCGGGCAGACCAGCGCGCACAGCCCACAATCGATGCAGATCGTCGGATCCCAAATCGGAATCTCCGCCGCGATGCTGCGCTTTTCAACTTTCGACGTGCCGGTTGGGAACGTCCCATCGACCGGCATCGCGCTAACGGGAAGTAAATCGCCACGGCCGGCAATAATCGCCGACGTCACTCGCTTCACAAAGTCAGAATCACTTGCCGTCACAGGCGGCCGTATTTCTTTCCGGCTTGTCACCTCCGCTGGTACTTCGACTTCCTGCAGCCGCGCAAGCGCCTTATCAACAGCGGCAAAATTTTGCTCGACGATCGTCTCGCCACGTTTGCCGTACGTCTTACCAATCGTCTTCTTGACTTGCTCAATCGCCTCCTCGCGTGGTAGTAGATCGGACAACGCGAAGAAGCAGCTCTGCATCGGCGTATTGATGCGTCCACCAAGGCCCGTCTCGCGGGCTACGTCGTACCCATCGACCACAAAGAATCGCAGCCGTTTCGCAATAATCTGCTGCTGAACCTCGCGCGGCAACTGATCCCACACGCGATCTGCCGGGTACGGGCTGTTGAGCAGAAACGTCGCTCCCTCCGCCGCGACTTTCAACACATCGATCTTTTCCAGCAAGTTAAATTGATGACACGCAACGAAATCGGCCCGATCGATCAAGTACGTCGATTGAATCGGCCGCGGTCCGAATCGTAGATGCGAAACCGTTATCGCCCCAGATTTCTTCGAGTCATAGACAAAATACCCCTGAGCATACAGCGACGTGTTCTCGCCGATGATTTTTACCGAGTTTTTGTTCGCGCCCACCGTGCCGTCGCTGCCAAGACCATAAAACACGGCCCGCTTCACGTCGGTCGCCTCCGTCGTATAACCTGCGTCCCACGGCAAGCTCAGATGAGTCACATCATCATAAATGCCGACAGTGAAATGCCGCTTCGGTCGTGGCTGCTTCAAATTCCCAAACACCGACGCTACCATTGCCGGCGTAAACTCCTTCGACGCCAGCCCATACCGGCCGCCGAATACCTCGGGCTCCGGTTGCCCGTCACGCTCCGCCCCTTTCGACCACTGCTCCGCCAAAGCACTGAGCACGTCCAAATACAACGGCTCTCCAATCGCTCCCGGCTCCTTCGTTCGATCGAGCACCGCGATCCGCTCGACCGTTTTCGGCAACGCCGCCACAAAGGCCGCTGCATCGAACGGGCGATACAACCGCACCTTCAACAACCCGACTCGCTCCCCTTCCACCATCAGCCGATCAATCGCCTCCTCCGCCGCTCCGATCCCCGACCCCATCATCACCACGATATACCGCGCTTGCGGGTGGCCCACATAATCGAACAGTCGGTATTGCCGACCCACTCGCTCGGCGAACCGATCCATCGTTTCCTGCACGATCCCAGGAACGGCTTCATAAAACGGATTGCACGCCTCGCGCGCTTGGAAAAATACGTCCGGATTCTGCGCCGAGCCACGCAGCACCGGGTGATCCGGATTGAGAGCCCGCTGCCGATGTGCTTGCACCGCCGATTCATCGATCATCCAGCGCACGTCCTCTGGCATAAGCTGCTCGATCTTGTTCACTTCGTGCGAGGTGCGGAACCCGTCGAAGAAGTGCAGGAATGGAACGCGTGATCGCAGCGTGGCCGCGTGAGCGATCAGCGCGAAGTCCTGCACTTCTTCTACCGAGTTCGCAGCGAGCATGGCCCAACCCGTGCTTCGACACGCCATGACGTCGCTGTGATCGCCGAAAATTGACAAAGCGTGCGTGGCCACCGAGCGTGCCGCAATGTGGAAGACTGTCGGCGTCAACTCGCCGGCGATCTTGAACATCTCGGGGATCATCAAGAGCAGTCCTTGCGAGGCGGTAAACGTCGTGGTCAGCGCCCCTGCCTGGAGAGCACCATGAACGGCTGCCGCGGCGCCCGCCTCGCTCTGCATTTCGACGACTTCCGGCACGCTGCCGAAAATGTTCGGCCGGTCCCGGCTCGTCCAATGATCCGCCAATTCGCCCATCGGCGAAGCGGGGGTGATCGGATAGATGGCGATCACCTCACTAGTGAGATGGGCAATCGAAGCCGCGGCCTCGTTCCCATCAATGGTGATAAACGCTCGGTCGGCCACGCTACTAACCTCCTTAAGAGCGTCTAACCAAATGGCCGCGACTGTCCCGCATTGCGGAGTCTTCGCAGCAAAAGGGGACTGTCCCCTTCTCCGAAGCCATTTTGTTAGACCTCTAAACACCTTGGAGCAAGGAGCAGGGAGCACT
>DASZZA010000616.1:0-6802 GCA_035545135.1 Lacipirellulaceae bacterium
AGCAGTACTTGCGGATCGTGCAACAACACCCGCGCGAGTCCGAGGCGTTGCGTCATGCCACGCGACAGGCTGGTGACGAGTGCTTCGCGCTTGTAGCCAAGCTCGACCAGTTCCAATACTTCATCGCACACTTTCCGACGCTTGAGCCCACGAATTCGATAAGCAGCGGCGAAGAACTCCAGATACTCGATGACCTTCATGTCGTCGTACACGCCGAAGAAGTCGGGCATGTAGCCGATCATGCGGCGAATTTCCTTGGGCCGCGTGTAGATCGAATAGCCGCCTACGTACGCCTCGCCCCACGTCGGATTAAGGAGCGTGGCCAGAATGCGCATGGTCGTCGTTTTGCCCGCGCCGTTCGGACCGATGAAACCGAACAAGTCGCCCCGGCTCAATTTCAAGTTGATCGACTTAATGGCGAACAACTCGCCATATTTCTTCGTTAAGTCGCGGGTTTCGATCATGGAAAAAATCTGTATGTGTTTGCGTCGGCGTCAACGCCGGGATTATCGTGGTAACTTTGCCGTCGTTTTCTGCGGCAACGCCGATGTTACGATGCCTCTATTTCGGCTGACGGGAAGCACAAATCGATAAACGACCGTAGATTCGCTCGGCGTGTCGGCAATGGGTTTGCCCGTCGCGTCATCAACCAGTCGCACAGCCGGGCGATCGACGTCGGCGACGAGGATCGCACGCCCCAAATCGAGTGTTCGGCTCAGGTCGCAGTACGCCTGGTAGCGATTCGGTAAATGCGCGAAGCCGAAGCCGCCGGCAGCTTGGTAAAACATCATCAAATTCAAAATTTCTCTCGGCGTCGCCTGCTCAGGATCAAAGAAGCGGCCTTCCTCGTAGCCCTGCGACGTGTTCGCCTCGTCCAGCACATCGTGTGTTACGATTGTTTTTGCCTTGCGGGGGCTCAGCTGTTCGTCCACGTTGACCTGCTGACCGACATTGATTGTGCCCAGGCGGTAGGCCCAAGTTCCATACAGCAGGCGAACGTTTCGCAAGGTGAAACCGGTCCGATTCGTGATGGACCCCACCGCAAGTTCGTCTCGATCCGTAAGCTGGGCATCAATCGTCGGCGCATCCGGCGCCGTCCAGCGGCCGAGAAACGATTTCGTCGCCGAGGATAACACAGGCACATCATCGAGTGACTTATGTTCCGACCCGAAGGCGTAGCCGTGCTGGACAATCCCAAGATCAATCCCCCCCGATTCCATCCCGCCGATGCCAACACCCGGTAAACCCCACCAAGAAAGGAGCGTGTCGCTTCCGGCTGCTGACGCGATCTGTTCTCTCTGTCCGCGCAATGTCACATCGAATTGCCGAGCCGTCGGACTGAACAATGTTGCCCAAAAAGTGCCGCGAGCGCGATGCGACATCGTATCGACGTCGACCAGTTCCAACCGATTCGCGTGCGGCCCCGCGTGTCCGTTGCGCCAGTCGGCGAGCGACATCGCGCCGGCACAGAATAGCAACAGAATCAGTGGAAATGTAATCCACGCCGTCCACAAGCGACGCAGCCCCCAGTTGACCAAAAGATAGTCGAGCGGGCCCAGGAATATTAAGTAAATAATGGTCAGCCCGGCTACGGCACCAAACCCAATTGGCACCACAGACGCAAACGATCGGCCGAGTTGCTGCCGTAACGCTCCGGCGACGTCGTTGTATCCCCGCGTGACGAGCCGTTGCGAAACATCGTTGGGCCGGGTATTTGACAGATAGGGATTCAACAGCGCTTGAAGAAATGCAGCCCGCCCCGCCCAGCCGGACAGCGGAGGCGTGCTGAAATCCACGCCTACGAAAGTCACTTCGCCCAGCCCTTGCGGCCAACGGATCACGATCGGCAAATCGCTCGGTCTCCTGCCCGCGAATGCTTCGATGTTGCCCTTTATCTCGGTAAAGCGCGGAATGTGAATCTGGGAATCGGGCGCCTTGGCGATCGGCGTAACCGTGCCAGCGAAATGTTCGAGCGGACCCGCTTCTTCCGGTCGAAGGTGGACGGTTTCAGCGAATTTACCAGGCGCAAATCTGACAAGCGGTTTGCCGTCGGCGAACAACTGCCGCGCTGCGGGTCCACTACACATCACCACCAGTCTTCCGCCAAGCTCAACCCACCGGGAAAGCGCCTCGTATCGGGCCGGGTCGGCAGCGAGTTCGTGGCACAAATCCCCGTCGCCAACGGAGATGAGCATGACATCGACCGCTTCGTAGCCGAACCAATTGGTTGGAAGATCGGCAACTCGATCGAGCCTGATAACTTGCCGCGCGAGCTGGCCGGAGTCGGCCGCGCGGTCCGGAAAAGCTTCCTCAACCCCGAATGGCGACTTCCCCAACGAAACCATGAATTCAGCCGTTGCCGACAGTGCAGTGAATTCGGACTTTAGCTTCGCTTTCGCATCGGGCTGCAACTTTCGCTCTGCGAGCTGTTTATCGCCATCGAACAGGGACACGCGAATAGGATTGCTGACTCTCCCAACGGCCGTATAAACCGTCGCTTCGCGCCGATCTGTGACAGTATGCGCAGCGGGAAACGGCGCCGTGGCAGTCGTCGGCACGCCGTCACTGTCCGCAACCGTCACCTCGACGCGCGGCTTCTCAAGACCGTCGATTCCGTCGGCTTCGATCCGAATCGGCGTCCAGGCGCCGACTTTGAAGTAATTCTTAATGCCAATTTCAATGCGCCCGATGGAGGGGCGCGGCGACGACGGCGCCGCTGACAATGTCGGGGGCGGTGCGAACAGCGCGCACGCGGACGCGACGACGAACGCGAAGCCAAATTGGACGAGGTGGAACCGTATCGCGGGTGAATTCATCGAAATTCCGCGGCTGCATTAAGGTTTTCCGGCGTCGTCGCAATGGCAGACAAATTGGCCGCAGCCTGGGCAACCAGCGCCATACTTTTCCCTTACGGCAGCGGCAAGGTCGACGTTCACTACATTGGCAATCGTCGTGAGCCAGGCCAACACATCAGCGAACTCGGCCGCCTGCTCTTCATGCGATCCTTCGCGAAGCGCGGCCGCCAGCTCGCCCACCTCTTCCATGAGCCACATAAACGTGCCGTCGACGCCCCGCGCAAGGTCCTTTTCCAGATACATCCGGCGGATGAGCGATTGGAAGTCCTCGAGCGAAATGGGAGTAGAAGGTTGATTCACAGCAACCACCGGTATCGAACACCGCCGCGGTGATCCGTCGTCACCTGTTGCATCCGGGGCGTATGGTTTATTCTAGCCGGTAGGCGACACATCGCCCACTGATAGCGCCCTATTGATTCCTGCACGGAAAATGGGGCGTTGCCGCCAGTGCTTCGAGCGTCGAGCATCGAGCAATAGTTCCACTTCCGTCGTCCCCGCTCCATGCCTTCGACTACCCTCCCGTGGACTGCGCGGTTCTCATTAAGTCTTAATGTATAGTGATCCACGCCCGCCCTTGCCGTAATGCCGTCTCCTGAAAACGCGAATTCTGGCTTCGTCACCGTTGCCAAGGTTGGCACGATCCCGGAAGGAGAGGGCCGCTCATTCCAGGTTGGCGAACGTCTCGTGGCCGTGTTTCTACAAGGTGGCCAGTATTTCGCGATCGACGATCTTTGCCCGCATATGGGCGCATCGTTGGGCGCCGGTTATCTGGACGAGGAGGGAATCGTGACTTGCCCCTGGCATGCATGGCGTTTTTGCGTGCGCGACGGCAAATGGGCCGACAACCCGCGGCTGGCCGTCGATACGTTTCAAGTACGTGTCGTAGGCAATGAAATACAGGTGCGCTTGGCGCCACCCGAGGAAGCCGCCAGACATGGAGACACCGGAACAAGGAGACAAGCAGATTCAGACCTAGCCTCAGACGACGCAAATGCTCATTGAATTCTCATCTCCTTGTCTCCCCTTCTCCTTGTCTCGCTGCCTTACTTCTTCTCCACCTCCGCCTTCTTCGCTCCGCCCGGTTTCGACTCGCCTGCCGGCGTCACCGTAACGTCAATCTTCTGCTCGATCTTCTGTTGCATCGTGTGACCGCTCACCGTCGCATCGATCGTGACGTCCTGCTTTAGCGTTGTCGACTGAAGCCGCCCCGCTTTGGCGTTAAACAGCACCTGGCCGTCCGAAGATTGATCCTTGATGTTCATCTGCACTTGTTGTTGCTGCGGCTGTTGCGGCTGTCCCCCCGCAGCCGGCTTGGGCTGATTGTCGAATTTCATCGTGAGCTTGGGATGAATAACGGCGTACTCAGTTCCCTTGATGTCCTTCATCCCTTCGTAGGTATAGGTGGTCTGGACCGTTTGCACGCCGAAAGCTGGATTTTTCATTTCGACTTTCGTGCTCCATGTGTCTCCCTTCTTTGGAGGATCTTTCGGTAAAACAAGCGCGCCCTGCGAAATCATCTTCTTGAACCCATCGGGAGACATGAATTCACCCATCGAGGCCGCGCCGGGCGAACTCTTCAGGGCGGTTAGGACCTGCGGCGGAATTTTTACGTCCTTCACTTCACCTCGCGCGGTCATGGTGATCTCAAACTCGTTGTCCGTCATCGCCTTGTACATTGGAGCAATCATCGCAGCCAGGCCGGTGGGCGCTTGGTCCGACTTCGAGTCATAGTCGAATCCACCGAGGGGCGAAGTCATCTTCATAGCCAGGCGATCGAACTTCTGCCGAATCACTGCTTCGCCAGATTTCTCATCGACGCCTTGAACGTCCCAGGTCATGTTCATCGTCTGATGCATCGAAGTGTTCATCTGGGGAATTTGTGGTCCCGACACCGACATAGTCATGTCCTGCACCATATCGTAGTTCAGTTTTTCCCCCACCTTGAACTTCCATCGTAGCGGCTCTGCGGCGTAAACGAACGATGCGACGGCAACATTGCCGAAAGCAACAAGAACGACAAAGAATGGACGGCTCTTGATGAGATTGATGCGCATGACGAGTCCCTCAAATCGATATTGGGTTTGGATCCACCTAAGGACACCCATTATGACAATCGATCGCAGTTCGCGGTAGCCATGCCGGCGGCGATTACAACGAGATTCGCCCGCCCGGTTCGAGCACGACAGGCTCGGCCGCCGTATGCGATCGAACACGTTCGGCCCAAGCTGCTGCGTCCTGCGCGATCGGCGGCCACGTGTTGTAATGGCAGGGAGCCACCCGCTTTGGATTCAGTAGTTTGATCGCGTCGATCGAATCCTGGGGACCCATCGTGTAAAGATCGCCGATCGGCAGCACAGCTAAGTCGAGACCACCGGTCCCAATCATCTTCATATCCAGAAACAGGCCCGTATCGCACGCAAAATATATCCGCGCATCGACAAGCCTGAGCAAGAATCCGCCAGGCACGCCGCCGTACGCTCCGTCCGGCATGCTCGAGCTGTGATGCGCGATCGTGAACTTCACATGTCCGAACGGCTGCTGAATGCCGCCACCTGGGTTCATGCCAATGACCTTGTCTTCCGCGACGCCTTGCTTCTTGAGCCAATTGCCGACCTCGAAATTGGCCATCACGGGTGCGCCGGTTCGCTGCGAAATCCGCGCCGTGTCGCCCACGTGATCGCCATGGCCGTGCGAGAGCAGAATGAAGTCGGCTTTCACCTCATCCGCTTTCACCGGAGAAACTGGCGAGTCGTTCAAAAACGGATCCAGCAAAATCGTCGTGCCGGCAGTTTCAATTGACCAAGCATTGTGGCCGAACCAGGTAACGGTCGTGGGCATGGCTGATTAGCGCCGGCCGCCAGGCCGGACCTCTCTGGGAGAATCATCGATTTTCGGCGTTGCCGCCGACGAAACCCAAACGTACCCGTGATTGTTCGATTTCACAACCGTGCACTTCGTCCTCTTGCAACGTGCACAAAATTCGCGACCATAAACTTTCGTCCGCCGAAACCCCGAACCCCGAGCCCCAAACCCCTCGCCATGGACATCCATCATCTCACTCGTGATCTGCACGTCAAAAACGATTCGAAGATTGTCATGTACGTTGCCGACGGTCTGGGCGGCCTTCCGCAACACCCGGACGGTTTGACAGAGTTGGAAACCGCCAACACGCCAAACCTCGACGCACTGACCAAAGCCGGCGTCCTCGGAGGCAGCATTCCCGTTTGTCCCGGTATCAGCCCAGGTAGCGGACCCGGTCACCTCGGCCTCTTCGGCTACGATCCATTGCGATATGTGATCGGTCGCGGCGCGTTGGAGGCCACCGGCATCGGCTTCGCGATGGAGCATGGCGACGTGGCCATTCGCGCCAACTTCTGCACCGTCGATAAGAGCGGCAACATCGTCGACCGACGTGCCGGACGGATCCCTACCGAAGAAAGCGCACCGCTTGCCGCCCGGCTTCGAGATGTGAAAATCCCCGGCGTCGAAGTGTTCGTAGAACCAGTGAAGGAGCACCGCTTCGTCGTCATCTTTCGCGGCCAGGGATTGCACGGAAATGTGCACGACACCGACCCGCAGGCGACCGGCGTGCCGCCGTTAGAACCCGTCGCGGCCGATGCCGACAGCCACAAAACGGTTGAAGTCGCGAAGGAGTTTGTGCGACAGGCCCGCCAATTGTTGGCGGGCGAAGCCAAGGCAAATTGCCTCACGCTGCGCGGTTTCGCCAGCAAACCGAAGCTGCCCAGCTACGAGGACGTTTACGGTTTGCGCGCGGCCGCGATCGCTGTCTACCCGATGTACAAAGGCCTCGCGCGGCTCGTAGGCATGGACATTCTCGGCAAGGCGCAAACGCTCGACGAGCAGATGACCGTGCTCGAACAAAACTGGTCGAGCTACGACTTCTTCTTTATCCACTTCAAATACACCGACAGCACCGGCGAGGACGG
>DASZZA010000617.1:0-10147 GCA_035545135.1 Lacipirellulaceae bacterium
AGGGTGCCATAAATTCGAACACTCTTCACTTTGCCTAATCTCCCGGGCACTTTGAAGAACTGGTACATCTGCCATAAGGGCTGGATCAACAGACCGTACAGTGCGCCCAATGCGATCGCTTGCCCAACGACCTTTAAACCATACGGTTCAAACACGCGGTTGAGAAAAAATAGAATCGCGAACGTGACGACCCAGCGATAAATGGACGATGCCACCGTATAAGTGGCAAATAACCATTGGCGACGCTGTGGCAGAAACGGATCCTCCGGTTCTTCCAAACCCAGACACCATTTGCCCATCTTGCGGTTGAGTATCGTGCTCGCCTTTTGCCGCAGATTCGGAATCTCCAGGATATCGCTGAGAATGTAATAGCCGTCGTACCGCAGTAGCGGGTTGGCATTGAACATCACCGTGCTGACCGAGCACACGAACATCACATTCAGGCAAATGTAATTTAACGGTCCCGGCGCGCTGAACCACCAAACAAACGTAGCAATCGAAGCCAGCACCAGTTCTACGTACATGCCGGCAGCCCCGATCGCTGCACGATGCCAACGGTTGGGCAGCATCCAGGAGTCGGAGACGTTGCAGTAGAGACACGGCGTCAGGACGAGGAACATCACGCCAATTTCATGGCACTCGCCGCCGAAATGTTTGCACGACAGCCCATGGCCGAGTTCGTGCAGTATTTTGGTAACGCACAGCGTTAATACCAGCCATAGCCAGTTCTGAGCACGAAAGAAGTAGTGAAAATCGGGCAAGCGCGACCTGAACACGTCGAAATTCACCACGATCAGTGAAAGTGCCGCCAGTCCCAACGTGATGCAGACGATCATCGCCGGCACGGAGAAGAACCACCGGACGTATGGATAAACGACATTGAAAAACCGCTCTGGATCGACCCCTTTGAATCGCAGCGAAAGAATATTTGTGGCGGCGGCGATTAATTCCTGCCGCTTCCGCTCGCCGCGGCGTTTGACGAGCTGCTGGCCCTGACCGGCTGCGTCGGTGATTACCAAGCCACTGCGGTGCAACATGCCAATGAACTGTTGCAATTCCTCGGTGCGAATGGTTTGCGGTGGGAAGTCGCGCTCGAAGTGGTCGGCAATTTCGTCCAGGCTCGATTCGCCATCCAGCATCTGCAAAATTGCATATTCTTCCTCCTCGAAACGGTAGTATTGGAGTCCGACAGGGTCTTTCACGACCCAATAGACTCGCCCTTGGTAGCGCTGCCGGCGCGCTTGCAGGTCGGGCCGCTTGCGAATAGGCAGCTTCCGCGATGAACTCGAAACAAGACTGTCGGCGAGTGTTGCCATCGGCAGGTGTCAGGGGTCGAGTGTCAGGTGTCCGTGGCGGCAAAAGGAGATGAAAGATCGGCAATATCGCTTAATAATCGACGCTTTTCATCTCCCTTATCCCACCTTCCCCTCTCTCACATCAGGGCGTTTGCGTTACGCCGGCAGTGGCTGTTCCGCCGGTGCCCAAATGAATCGTCATCGTCGCGGGTAGGCCGTCGCGTAGCACCCAGCTTCCGAACTGCTGCTGATTCGCGATTTCCGCGCGGACATTGTAGACGCCGTGATACTGGACCATGGAGCTAACCTTAACAATTCGGCCACGCACATTTACCTTCCGACCGCGGGCCAGCTCCACCTCCACACCGACTTCGCAACCTTGAATTTCATGCGGATCGTACTGGCTTTCGTCGACGGCGCCTTCCACGTGCATCGTATCAAGCTGCAGCAGAGTGAGGATGGTGTCGCCCGGTTGTACCCACTCGTCCTGCTTGCGCTTGATTTCTTCGACGACACCATTGAATGGGGCGCGGATGGTTCGACGCTCGATAGCCAAATTGGCCGCGTCTAGTTCGGCTTGCTTCGAATACGCTTCGCACTTCGCCAGTTCCTGGTCGTGGAAGGATTTTTCGATCGCAAGGATGTAGTGCTTCCAATCGAGCTTGGCTTCTTGTAAATCAATGTCCGGAACCGACTTTGGGGAGAGTCGATTGCTTTCTTCGAGTTTTTTGAATTTGGCCGCGGCGACTTCAGCTTGCGCTTTGGCAAACCGGATTTCTACATCATCCTTCCATCGCTTGTAGGCTTCAGCGTATTCGGCGTTCGCCGCCTGTTTTTTCATCTGCGGTTCGCTATCGTCGATCTTGCCGATGACCTCGCCGGCGTGGACCTGCGAACCCTCCTTCACGAGAAGTTGCACCAGCACCCCCGGCTCCTTTGCCGGTAATTTGATTTGGTTCGCAACTCTGACCACGCCCTTGATGACCGGATCTTTAAGCTGCGTCGATGGTTGCTGCGCACGACTGATCTGCATCAATGCAACCGCTATTGCAACCGCGAAAAGAAACGACTTGCTCATTGTAAATTTCTCCGTCCGTTACTTGGACAGCGCAAAACGGAATCACGCGAGACACCTGCGGCGATGAGCTCTCTTTCGATTCGTATCAATGTTCGACCATCCCTCTGGCAATATCTACTTTCAAAATAGCCGAAACAAGATTTTTGCACGAATGAAATCCACAAGATCGTGGAACCAAACGAAGCCGATGGCACGCTTGCCGCAGTAGATCTTTGCCGTAGCGCCGGCGTCGATCTTCGGGTTCGCGATGACAGAATGCAGTTTCTTTTGATCGAACGAAACACGCACGAGCACGGTGTTGCCTGAGTCGCCGCGGACCTCGGCGCTAAGTTCGATCATTTCGACACGACCCTCAAGTTGCTGTGCTGGATTGGTGGCCAGGAAGAACGTCACCGGCAATTTGCCCTTAATCTTTGACTCAGCTTCAGCGATATACCCCATACGCTTTTCGGGCATCAGCACTTCAAGCTCCCAATCCTTAGTTGGGTCGGCAATCTCGAGGAGGTTTTCTCCGCGATTTACGGGCCGGCTCGACCCGAGCTTATCCTTTACGTTCGATGTTACCACTCGACCGTCGATCGGACTTCGAATTTTGAGCAAGTCCTTCTCCTGATTAAGGTACTTCAGTTGAGCGTTCAGACTTTTGATGCTCTCTGTAAGTTCCGCGACCTCACTTTCCTTTTTACTTCTGTCCGCGTCCGTAAGATCTTCATTGTGATTTAATTCCATATTCGTCGCGTTAAGCGTTGCTACTTTTGTCCTCAGCTCGCCGTTGACCGACTCAATGTTTTTATCCAGATCGAAGCTCTCCTGCTCCAGAAGCACCTCGCCCTTATGGACAAGGCTGTCATGCTCCACGTTTACCTTCTTTATCAGGCCGTCGACTTGTGCGTAGACATTCTGCCGAACTTTCGGCTTTAGCTTTGCATCACCCTCAAGTTTGAAGTCGGCCGGGTAGAAGCAGAGAAACGCGATCGAACCAATAATTGCGGCGATCACCGCGAGTGTTTTCGGCAGTGTTCGGCCGCGGAATAAGCGAGTTCCTTTTCCCAACAACCGCCACACGGGCATCAGGAACAGTCCCTCGTATTCCAGGGCATTTGTGAGCGCGCTAGCACTGTGCGTTCGAACTACCTCGACGCGCTGCAGAAACCCCTCCGGCGTGCGGCTATCGGCCATCTGCTCAACGATCAGGGCCCCAATCACACGCGGCGGCCGATAATCTATTTCCTCTTCGGCGAACTTGGCTTCCTCATCACACGGCTCGGTGAGCGGCAAAATTGCAATCGCCTTCGTGTGCGATTCATCCACGTACGCGTCGAGCGCCGCCTCTACCTGCGGGGCCATGTCCGAGGTATCGCCCGAGTACCAAACATCCTCGCCGGTTTTCACAACGGCAGCCGCCAGTTTGCCCAGCAATACGGTCACGTTCGAACGCTTGTCAAACGTGTCCTGTCCGCTTACCGCTTCGATGGGACACCGGCTGCCGCGACGAATCGCCACGCTCACGCGGTCGCATCCGATCAATCGACGGCCCTCGTTAGCGACCGTATATGCGGTTTCCCGCACGTGGAGCTTCTCGTGAGCTGTGCGCGTGAACGTTTCCAGTTGTTCCCACAGGGTTTGCTTTTCAGCCAGATGGCGCAACCTGCCAGCTTTTAGAAAATCGCCGGCGAACTCGCAGATCTGTAGCAAAAACCGCAGGTATCCGCGCTGCGTTGTGATTCGTGCACCCGGACGCTGAAAGATCTCAATCACGCCTTGCGGGCCCTGGTCATTTAGTACCGGAGCCAGAACGAGTAAAAACTCGGTAGGATTCGCGGCGGCGCTATCGTCGCTGTCCGTCGCATCGCCCGGACCGGAGTGTGGAGCGACGAGTGCTCCATCTGTGCCGGTAAGCACCTGATGCAATAGCCGGCCGTGTTGTTGCTGACCGACTTGATTGTCAATGAGACCCGTTTGCTGCAAGTTGATCTGGTAGACCAATTGCAGACCTCCGGCCTCCGTGACCGTCCACACGGCGCCTCCCGGCGCCGCCAGTGCAGCCACAACTTTGTTGAGCATCGCGTCGTAGAACTCGGCCGACGAAATGCTGCTGCGGGACAGCTCTGCGATTTCGTGCACGAGGCCCTGGATCTCGCGTTTCGCGCGCTCTACCTGTTCGGCATCTACCGACGAGGAGCTTGTCGAGCCCGGTATCTGAGAGTATTCGGACGTGCTCACGAGTAATTCTCAGTGGCAGATGTCAATAACCTGCGGTGAGTTCAGCCATGCACGGATGCTGCCGACGAGGGCCGTGCCCAGAGACCATGACATGAAGATCATTCCGACGAGTAGCCCGTGCCCCCGACCCGGTTGTTAATACTAAACTGTACTGCAAAGGGGGAAGCTGAATCTTGGCCCGATCGGGTTTCGCCGCATAAACCGGTCGCGATTCTCGCGCATTATGTCGACGCCAAAACCGATTTTATCCCTATAACCGTGCCTTTTGCCATCGAGCCCTATCGGGCAATTGGCTGCACCTTCGCGTACGGTGAATGAAGTGTGTCCAACCGGGGCGGAACCCGCTTACCCAGGCCATTCAATCCGACTAGACCAGTACACTCACGCGATGCTAGGATTATAGGACTCGGCAAAGCTCTCAGGCGACAGCGCGGAGATGCCGTCCAAGCTTTGCAAGTCGACTCAATTGTTCCGTTTTCCGGACAAATCTCGTATGGCAAAACAGAAGGAAGAAGCACTCGAGGTCGAGGGCGTGGTGACTCAGGCCCTTGCCAATACACGTTTCCGCGTAGAGATCGAAGGTGGACACATCGTTATGGCCCACGTCGCGGGCCGTATGCGCAAGCACTTTATCCGCATTGTGCCCGGCGACCGCGTCCGGGTCGAATTGTCGCCATACGATCTGACCAAGGGTCGGATCGTATACCGCGAACGCTAATCGAGCAATATCGCCGGTAAACCGCCGCCTTCTGTTGGATCAATCTTATCGGGCAAGTTTAGTTATCGCTGAAGTTTCAGGTGGCTCATCGGCCTTT
This sequence comes from Lacipirellulaceae bacterium, assembly GCA_035545135.1. Classification (GTDB taxonomy): domain Bacteria; phylum Planctomycetota; class Planctomycetia; order Pirellulales; family Lacipirellulaceae; genus JABDGM01. Next base: position 5,412 of record DASZZA010000617.1, read on the forward strand.
TAGCCGTTCTAAGCGCCCCAGCCTACAAGAATTTCGCCGGTTTAGCGAACACACGACTGGTGGTGTCCGCTATACTTCCCAGACCGGCTAGCTTTCAGCCAAGCCACTCAATTCGAAATTCTCACGTTTGCAGGAGATTCCCGTGAACATGGTCACACGTCATCGATGTTTTTGCGTTGCACTGATCGTTCTCGTCGGGCTTACGGTCACTATTCCGAAAACGGTTACGGCACAAGCGACGCAAAATGCGAACGCAGCTGCCACGGCCGGCGCATCAGGGCAACTCAAAACTATGGCGGTCGTGGCTGGTGCCCCCTACGACAAATTGCTAAGCGATCTGAAATATTTGGGCCCGATGGTAGGGCAGCCGGCCGCGGGCCAACTCGCCGACGCCCTTCTTGCCCAGTTTACGATGGGTAAGTCGGCGACGGCTTTAGACAAATCAAAAGCTTGGGGCCTGATTGTGCAAACCGATGGGGCTGGCTTCTACCCCGTGATTTGTCTCCCGTTGGCGAAGCTGGAAGACGTGGTGGCAGTGGCTAAGGCCCACCAGATCGAAGTTAAAGACGGCGAAAACGGCAGTACAGAGCTCGTATTACCGAATGGCCAGTCGCTATTCACCAAGTCACAGAATGACATGGTCTTTATTAGCCGAGCGCCAGCTTCGCTCGCGCACTTGCCCAACAACGCGCAGGAGATCCTTAAGAACCGCGTAGGAGAATACGACCTGACCGTGGCGCTGTCGGTAAAAGACGTCCCTGAGATGTGGCGTCAAATGGCCATCGGGACATTGCAAATGACCGTGCAACAGGGGATGCAAAAGCAGGCTGATGAAACCGACCAACAGTTCGCTGCGCGCCAACATTCGACCCAAGCCAAAGTCGATCAACTTAAACAGATGATCAACGAGATCGACTCGCTGAAGATCGGTTGGGCAGTCGACGCACAGCAGAAGCGAACGTACCTGGACTTTACGTACGCATTTGTTCCGGGCAGCAAAATGGCCGACCAGGCGGCCGCATACAGCAATCCGCAAACGAACTTCGCTGGCTTCTACCAATCCGACGCTGCTGCCGCACTCAGTTTCGCCAGCCACGCGGATCCAAAGCTGATCGCGGCCGATATGGCGCAGTACGAAAGTATGATGCGCGACCAGCGCGAGGCACTGAATCAACAGATCGAAAAGAACGTCGGCGACAGCGAAATTCGTGAAGCTGTCAAATCAGCAGTGGGCGATGTGTTCGACGCAGTCGAAGCTACGATAAAGGAGGGGCACATCGATGGTGGCGCGTCGCTTCATTTGAGCCCTGGATCGATGACATTGGTCGCGGGGACTCATGTCAAGGAGCCCAGCAAGATCGAGTCCGCCCTTAAGAAATTGGAAACCGCCGCCAAGAAATCGCCTGAGTTCACCGGTGTCAAGTGGAACGCCGGGAGTCACGCCGGCGTTACCTTCCATACCTTCACCATCCCGGTTCCGAAGGACAAGCAAGAGCAACGCCGCGTTTTCGGCGACGAGGTGAAAATTGCGGTTGGCGTAGGGCCGGAAGCCGTCTACCTGGGCGTTGGCCGAGACAGCATGGAGGCTATCGGTAAGGCAATCGACTCCTCAGCGGCCAGTCCGAACAAGAAAGTGCCGCCATTTGAACTGACGCTGTCGCTTCGTCCGATCATGGAATTCGCAGCCAGTGTTCAACAAGGCAGGGAGCAGCAAATTTCCCAAACGCTGGCAGAAACGTTGAAGAACGAATCGCCCGGTCGCGATCATGTTCGTGTCATCGGACAACTGATCCCGAACGGCCTGCGATATCGGATCGAAGCGGAAGACGGCGTTATTCGGCTAATTGGTGTCGCCGCTTCCCAGGCCCGCCAGGCAAACAGCGGCGGCGCCAATCCGTAGTGGCATCTGACGTGTTAGCGCCGAAAATCAGCGCATTACCGGAATACGACGACAACCGTCTGTAAGCTGGCTGGGCGTTTGTTCGAAGTCGTCGGGCTACCGGTTCATGAGAATGAGCACGCCGGCCGCAACTGCTAAAGCGCTCATTAACGTCGGCATTGCTTGAAAGTTCAAATTCAGCAATGGCTGTAGACCGGTAATTACCAGCCAAATTCCGAGCAGCAACATGCCAAGGTTCGAGCCCACTTTCATGGGTGGCGTTCCTTCTCATCGAGACCGTGGAACAGCAAATGAGCGTCGCGTATCTTAGCCAACACAGGTGTTTGACGCCACGGCGCTCGGAACGCATTTTACAATTCGTGCGCGAACTGCAATAACGTATGGGGAGTCTTATCACCAGACTCCGAATTGGAAGCACGTGACTATGACCGCCACCCTCATGTCTACTGGTTTGATTTCTAAAATTGCCGGCCAGGCAATACCCGATTTGGCGCGCCAATTCGGCACGCCGCTGTACGTATACAACGCAGCAATGATAACTCAGAAGCTCGCTGAGTTATCGACATTCGATATCGTTCGATATGCTCAGAAAGCCTGTTCGAATATCGCCATTCTCGACTTGATTCGGCGTCATGGTGCGCTCATCGATTGCGTGAGCGCGGGCGAAATTCATCGCGCCATGACCGCCGGTTTCAAGCCAGGGCAAACCCAGCATCCGCCGGAAATCGTTTACACTGCCGACATTTTCGATCGCGAGGCGTTGAAACTCGTCGTCGAACACGATATCCACGTCAACTGCGGTTCGCCCGATATGATCGATCAATACGGCGAGGCCCGCGGCCGTTCTCCTGCCGGTATAACCCTCCGGATCAATCCGGGATTCGGTCACGGCCACAGTCAAAAAGTCAATACGGGTGGCGCACATTCGAAGCACGGCATTTGGCATGAGCAGCTCGAAGAGTGCATCGAACGAGCCGCAAAGCACAAGCTGTCGATTACCGGACTGCACATGCACATCGGATCCGGAACCGATCTCGAGCACTTGAGCCAGGTCTGTGGTGCGATGGAAAAGGCTGCGCTCGGCGTCGGCTCGTCGATCATCTCAATAAGTGCCGGTGGCGGCTTGCCGGTCCCTTATCGCGTCGGCCAGGAACTGGTTAATATTAGCGCCTACTTTCAGCTCTGGGACGCCGCGCGTCACCGATTGGCTACCGAGTTTGGCCATGAGCTTTCGCTGGAAATTGAGCCCGGCCGCTACTTAGTCGCCGAAAGTGGCTATCTAATCAGCGAAATTCGCGCGATCAAAACAGCAGGCGAAAACACCTTTTATTTGCTCGACGCCGGGTTCAACAATTTGGCACGCCCCATCCTCTACGGTGCCTACCACCCTATGGCGATTTGCCCCAAAGATGGCGGAACGGGTACGCCCGGCGCCCGTTCGACCCGGGAGATCATTGTCGGCGGACCGCTCTGCGAGTCAGGCGACATTTTTACGCAGGATGAAGGCGGGTTTGTTACACACCGTTCCCTGCCCGAGGCAAAGGTCGGAGATTTCCTGGTCATCGGTTGCGCTGGAGCCTACAGCTACGCGATGGCCAGTAACTACAATTCCAAGCCGCTCGTCGCTGAGGTCCTCATTGATAACGGTCGTCCTTACCTTATCCGACGGCGTCAAACATTAGCGGACCTGATCGAAGGCGAGTCGATACCCCGCTAGGCCACCCGAGGTGACGAATCAGGGGCCAAATCAGTCTAGTTCGCCAGAAAAGTAAGAATTTTGGGCCCCCTCGCATCCTTTTAAGCCCGACCGTCGTACAAGTAATGGGCCACTCTATCCTAGAGGCGCTTCTTCGACCCAAATGGTCACGGAAACCGAAAGGAGCTTCGCGTGCTTGCACCGTTCCGATCGCGGGGGCTTCGGCCATATTCGGTGGGCATCGCCGGCGTTGTGGTTGCGTCGCTGTTGCGATCTCTCGTTAATCCCTATCTCGGCGAGCACCTGAGTTTCAGCTTTGATTACCTCGCCGTCTTTATTGCCGCCTGGACCGGGGGCGTGTGGCCGGCAATTGTTACGGCGATTATCAGTTCACTTGTAAGCAACTTTTTATTTACCGATCCTTACTTGTCTCTGCAAATAACCAGCGTCGAAGAGTTCTTCGATTTGATATTCTTTATTCTGGTGAGTGTAATCATCGGAGTTTTATCAGAGATTACATTGCGAGCCCTTTCCCGAGCCAAAAAAGCGGAGGAGGAGAAAGACAATTTTGTAGCGACTGTGGCGCATGAGCTGCGAAATCCGATCTCTGCGATCTATTACGCCAACTCGCTCAATCGCATGAGTCCAGTCGAGCAGTCAAGCGGCCAAGCCGATGTTATCGAGCGCCAGGTAAGCCACCTGAATTTGCTAATCGACGACTTGCTCGACGTGTCTCGCGTGGCTCGCGGCAAGATCCGCATGAACCGACGGCACGTCGATGCTGCGGCGATTGTTCATGGGGCCGTCGAACAGTCCCGCGCTTTGATAGCGTGTCATAAACACTCATTGAAGCTCGACGTTTCACCCAAGCCGATGCCGCTTTACGCAGATCCGGCGCGCATAGAACAGGCCCTCGCCAACATACTAACCAACGCGGCCAAATATACGCCCGACGGAGGCCAAATCAGCGTTCGAGCAGAACCGGTTAGAGGTTCCGCCGTCCTGTCCGTGCGAGACAACGGCATCGGAATTGATCCGGATATGTTACCCCGCATATTTGATCTCTTCGTGCAGGGCGAGCGAGCCAGCGATCGCGACGAAGGCGGGCTCGGCATCGGCTTAGCCCTCGCGCGGAAAATT
>DASZZA010000618.1:0-2698 GCA_035545135.1 Lacipirellulaceae bacterium
GGTCGCTTAAGCGACCAGGCCGCAGCAGTTCAAAATGTTGCCAAACGCAATTCAATCGTCGTTCGGCACCACTTCGCCGCCGCCGATGGTGCAGAGCGCCTTGAGCACTTCCAGAGCGATATCAGGTCGTAACGCCTTGACGTGTCCGTCGCAAAAAACGAACTGCACGATCCCGCCCGGATGTGAGCTACCGAACTTTTCGCGACTTGCATCGTCGGGACCTGTCGCCAAGCCGGTGGACGCAGAGCGGAACGTCGTGTGAGGCGTATCGCCGGGAATGGCCGCCGTATCGCCGATGGCGAAGTCCTTCATGTCGTCCTGCGTATTCGGCGGCACAGGCGGCAAATGCCGCTCGCCGACCGCGAGAGTGTTAGAAAGCCCGTCTTCCACCTGGCGGGCGCTGATGTGCGACCCGCTGAATATCGGTCCGGCCTCGATGCGGCTGTACCCCCCAAAGACAGTCGCCGATTTGTCGTCGCCGACCATGCCGGTCATGAGTTTGATTCCAGCGTTTGCGGCATAGTCTGAAAGAGTTGCTACCCCGATCGTGTCAGGTTTGGGTGGCGCATCGTTATTGTCGAAATTTCGGTCCGCAGCAGCTTTGCGCCGGCTCGGACATGCATACGTTTCAATGGGCGTCCGCATGGTCGCATCGTTCGACTTATCGGTCACCACGGCGTTTGGATTCCAACTGTTGTAAAGGGTCGTTTCTTCCAAATACGGCAGTAAAAAAAATGCCCACGACACAGCTTTTTGGTCCCATTGATTGCGACCCATTGGGAACGCCTTGTGCGCGTCATGATGACTTTGAATCGCAACGCCAATTTGCTTCAGGTTGTTCTGGCATTCGGTGCGTCGTGCTGCTTCGCGTGCCGCCTGGATCGCCGGCAGCAATAATGCCACGAGGATGCCGATAATCGCGATCACAACCAGCAGCTCAACGAGCGTAAAGCCGCGCTGGCGAAAGCCGATGGCTATTTTTTTCGCATGAGTTTGTGAGACTTGTTCTGCGCGGGGCGCGAGACTCCGCACGCCTACCATCTGAGGAAGGTGGGGGCGCATAGCATGCTCCTCTCAATGAAAGGGTAGCTGTCCGCCAGGTGGGTTGGGATTGCGGCGGACGAAGGTGGGATTGATTAATCGCACCATAATCCGATGCAGTGTGGCAAGTCAACTGCGACTTCGAGAGAAAGCCGTCCCCGTCGAGTGCATTGCTCCCTCACATTTCGTTAACTTTCAGACGGCAACGAGAGTACGGAAGTCGAAACCGGCTTTTTCGGCCAATCGCTATCCCAGAATTAACGTTGCAGTCGCGCTTCGGAAACTTGACGGCCGGCCAATTACCCGCTATCCTTGCATGATTAGCCAATTTTTTCCGGACTTCGATAGGCCACCCATGTCTGCCCATATGCTCAATGCGTCCATGACCGCTGGCGTTATCGGCAGCATCGTGATTATTAGCGCGTACGGGAGGCCTTGAGGGTCGGTTCCACCGAATCGAAACGCACTACCCCGAGGCCAAAAAAGCCTCGGGGTTTTTTTATTGCTGGCGGAAAATGAAAATGTGCACGGCTCCTAACGACCGCACATGCCGGGGACTGTCCCAGTTTTTGCGGAGTCCGCGGAGCAAAAATAGACTGTCCCCTTCTCTGGGGCTTTTGGAATAGGCTCATACACTTCCCACGTTGTCCTGAATCTCGCAATCTCGTAATCAGCTTCACGGCAATGAAACGCATCCAAATTTACGACACCACGCTCCGCGACGGTGCCCAAGGCGAGGGTGTAAACTTTTCCTTGCAGGACAAGCTCCTCATCGCTCGCCGGCTCGACGAGTGCGGCTTCGATTTCGTCGAAGGGGGCTACCCGCTTTCCAATCCCAAGGATGCTGAGTTCTTCCAACGCATGGCGGCCGAGCCGCTAAAGCATGGCCGACTTTGCGCCTTCGGCATGACGCGCCGCCGCGGCCTCCAGGCCGCCGACGACCCCGGCATGAAAGCGCTCGTCGATTCGCAGGCGCCCGTGGTTACGATCGTCGGTAAGACGCACGATTTCCACGTCACCGAAGTGCTCCGCGTCTCGCTCGAAGAGAACCTGGCCATGATCCGCGACACCATCGCCTACCTCCGCGCAGCGGGTCGCGACGTGATCTACGACGCCGAACATTTCTTCGACGGCTGGAAAGCCAATCCCGGCTACGCCCGCAAAACGATTCAGGCCGCCGTCGAGGGAGGTGCGATGCTCGTCGTACTGTGCGACACCAACGGCGGCAGTATGCCCGAGGAGGTGGCCGCGCTCACGAAGGAGGCGGCCGCGGTCGTCGATGTTCCGCTCGGCATCCATACGCACAACGATTGCGACCTGGCCGTGGCCAATGCGTTGGCTGCCATCGATGCCGGCGCCGTCCACGTGCAAGGCACGATCAACGGCCTTGGCGAGCGCTGCGGCAACGCCGACCTGATCTCCATCGTCGCCAACCTCGCGCTCAAAAAGAAGGGCTACGTAGTCCTCGGCGGCGCCGGAGTCGAGCATCTCACGGAGCTATCGCGCTACGTGTACGAAATCGGGAACATGCACTTCCGCATCAATCCGCCGTTCGTAGGGCCCAGCGCGTTCGCCCACAAGGGCGGCATGCACGTGCATGCCGTGAATCGCGCCGCGCACAGCTACGAGCACATCGCGCCGGAAAAGGTCGGCAACG
>DASZZA010000619.1:0-10444 GCA_035545135.1 Lacipirellulaceae bacterium
GCAACAGGACTCGCACGGCTATTCAACCTCGCCGCGAGCAATGCACTACGGCGTGTGGGAGATGCCGATTTCCGAAGGTCTCCCGAGGCAATCCAACGGTTTCCTCGGAGGAAAGTGGGCGACGTGGCGACGCATTCGACGAGCAGCGCGCGATGCGAGCACGTTTCACCTTGTCGTCGATGCCCCCGCGCTACTCGGCGGACGACACCTGGAGAAATCGATCGAATGGTTCGCGCGCCGGGTTGCCCTATTCCGAGATCGCGGCATGCTTTGTATTGAAACGCTGCGGTCGATGGCAACGCGATTGGCAGATGTTCCAGTGAGTCGGCCACAGCGGTCAATTTTGCACGCCGCTGCTTGAGTCGGCTGCGAACCGCATTCAAATTCAAAGTCGCGTTACTTGATTTCGCGGAACGCGTTCCAGCCCAGATAAGCAAGTATCCCGCCGCACAGTGCCATTCCAACGTCAGGCAGAAGGCCACCGCGCGATGTGCCCCCAAACGGGAAGCTCAGAAAGAGATCGAGGGTGAACATCACCGCCACCAGACCACCGACTACCATTCCGGCGACGGACATCGCTTTACCCATCGGTCCCAAACCCTGCAACGCACCAGTTGCATAACTTCGCGTCATAACAATAAGGCTAGTATAGTTCGCCGGCTTAACTTGTCACGGTAGTCTTCTTATTTCCCGCAAATACCGTATTATCGGCATTTCACTCATTCCCGCCATCCTGTAGACCTTGTCGCTCGTCGCGCCGTCGTGCAACATCGGCCACAAGCCGTTGGATGATGGCATGGTTCGCCAGGATGTTGTTCCATGAGACGAAATACGTCCACGCGATAAAGATGATTCCCAAGATGGCCCCGGCGAGGTGCCATTGAACCCACGCCTCCGAGTCGAGTCGGAGGGTTGCACCCGGATCGGCCGCTCCGCCAAGTGCGACGATCCCAATGACCGCGAACATTCCCGCCAGCGCCCACGGGAACGTGCGCCGTTTCAGTCGATTGCTCTCGGCAACCGGTGCCGGATCGAACCTGTACGTCTCGACGACCTCTTTGCACCAACGGCTCGTACCGATGAAGTACGTAACGACGATGCTCTCGACAAACACTACGCCCAGCGCGGCGGCAATGCCGGTGAGCCGGTGCACTGTGGCTGTTCGCAGTGTTTCGCGACTCGGTTGCGGTTTGGCGTACAGGTCGCCCGTTGAGAGGCCGATGACCATTGCCGCGAGGAGCAGCACCAGCGATAACGAGGCGAGCGTGAGGAAGATCCGGGTCATCCGATAGTACAATGAGGGTGATACGAATGCAGCAAGTGATAGGCGGGTTGCGACTAGCGTAACGGCAATCCAGCCGCCGTGCATCCCCCCTGCCCTGCCGCCGATTCCGAAAGTTTTTAATTGTAGCGAGGCTCTATGACGCCGGCGACTCGGATTCTGCCGCCGTTGCTGAACGTTTTGGAAGATTCACTCTCTTAGCAATAGCACGATGACGCACTCGAAAAAACCACGTCTGGCGGTCACCATGGGCGATCCGGCTGGAGTCGGACCAGAGGTGATCGTCGGCGCTTGGAGCGACCCCCGGATTCACCAGGCCACGCGGCTGATCGTGCTGGGCCACCCCGAGATCTTTCGCCGGGCCACGCGATTGCTGAAACGCGATCTGAACGTTGTCGAAGCGAATGCCGAAACGGTCGAAGAGGCACTTGCCAGCCCAAGTATCCTGCCTTGCTTTAGAACAACCGACGACGACGTACTCGACGTGCCCGCGGGGCGAGTGGATCGAAGAGCCGGCGAGGCAGCATATCAGGCCGTTCGGCTAGCCGCCAATTGGGCACTCGAAAAGAAGATCGATGGCATCGTGACCGCGCCACTGAGCAAGGCGGCTTTACATGAGGCGGGGCACAAATACCCCGGCCATACCGAGCTGCTTGCCGAGATGTGCGGCGCAAACGAATTCGCCATGATGCTGTACCTGCCGCCGGGCGACGCCGTGCGTTCGCCACACGGTTTGGGCGTTGCGCATGTCACACTACATCAATCGATGCGGAGTATCTTTGACGATTTGAAATCCATTGCCATCGTTTCCAAATGCCGGTTGGCGGACCATGTGATGCGACGGCTCGGCGTTGAACGTCCGCGACTGGCAGTGTGCGCCCTGAATCCGCACGCGGGCGAGGACGGACTGTTTGGCGGCGAAGAGCAAACGATCATCGCACCGGCGGTCGCCGAAGCACGCCGCGCGGGAATCGACGCCGCCGGACCGTTCCCCACCGATACCCTGATGATGCGTGCCCGCGACGGCGAATTTGACGCCGTCGTCGCCATGTATCACGACCAGGGCCACATCGCGCTCAAACTCCTCGGCATGCACGCGGCGGTGAACATCACACTCGGATTACCCATCGTCCGCACCAGCGTCGCCCACGGCACCGCATTCGACCGCGCCTGGCAAGGCACGGCCCGCTCCGAGGGAATGGTCGCGGCGATTCAGACCGCTGCCAAGTTGGCAAAAGCGTCAATCTTCTAGAGTTCGCTCCTGGTTAATCGTCGGCGGCGGGCAAGTATCCGGAAACCGGCATTGCTTCTTTCGACGAATAACCGTCCCCTATCTTAGAGTACGATATACACTTGTGGTATGGACCACGTCATAAGCGTCAACCCAAAGGTCATGCACGGCGCCGCGTGCTTTGCGGGAACCTGGGTCACAATCCAAACCTTGTTTGATCATCTCGAGGTTGGCTACACGATTGACGGTTTCCTCGAGCAATTCCCGACCGTTCGTCGCGAGCAAGTCATCGAGTTGTTAGAACCGTTGCGTCGCGATGCGGAGCGACTCGCCGCCACGTCCGCATGAAGCTGCTCCTGGACGAACATCTGCCGCATCAGTTTCGCCACGAGATCCGTGGAGGTCTACACCGTCGCGTACACGGGATGTGCTGGCGTCGAAAATGGTGAGTTGCTTCTTCGCGCTAACGATTATCGCGGAGAAGCTATAGAATTGCGACATCGTTATTTATCGTGTCGGCAAGGCTGACTGACCCTCGCTGCGTGTCGCCACTTGTGCTTCGCGTTCGCGGCGAAGGTGTTCGAGGAGGCTGGCGGTTTGGTCAACCCAATCGATATCGCCTGGGGAGTATTCGAATTGGCCGGCGGCGATCGGACCGTCGAATACGACGTGGGACAGTTCCAGCACGACCAACGGGTGAATGCTGAGTTGATAGGGAATCGGCGGACCGTTGTCGTTCGTCACGGCCGGCGTTTCTAACTTTCGATACTCGATTCGGTACGGAAAAAGATCGGCCTGGCCCACGAGCAGCAGCACTTCTTGCGGCAACCGCGCGGGGATCCGTTTGGGCTTGGCCTGTTCCGTATTGGCCGAACTCGCTGCCGAAATCGCGTTGGCTTCAGCGTCGCTTTTCGCGAGCAGTGACGCGAGTTTGTCCGGCTTCCATTGGCCGACGGTAGCGAACACGGGCACCTTCAAGTCCGGCGCGGCGTTAGGCTGTGCGAGTGCCAGTTGCATCGGCTGCGGTGGTCGGAATGAAAAGTTTTCGTGTAGGGACGCCAGCAAACTTGGCAGGCCGCCGGAGTGCGCGGTAAGCAGCGGCTGGACGGCCGACCAGTTGGCTTTGCCGGGATCAAGTTTGTCGAAGCCCGGCGGGGCGAGTGCGGGATCGGCCCGCAGTTGATGCAGGTCGTATCGTGTTACCGTGCGGCCAATCGGCAGCCGGCGGTCGATCCACAGAAACCGGCCGTTGGAAACTTCGAGCAGCTCTGCTTCTTTGCTGGCGACAAGTTCGAGTCGGATCTTCAGTTCATCGCCGCTTCCTTGCTGCCAATAGCTGCCGTAGCCCTTCAGTGTTTGTCCCGAAACGGAAACGTTGTATTGCAGTCGTGCCGCGATGCTAGCGCGGTGCTCCAATTGGCTAGCCGCTTTGATGAGCAGTTGGTCGCCCGGCGCGAATTGATCGATTGCCTGCGCGGTGGAGGCCCTTCCCTGCCCTGTTTCCAGCGGTTGTGGATTTGGAAGTGCTGCCGCTTTCGTCGCTGGTACGGCAGGCGACGACGCGACTGCGGCCGGAAGCTGCGGCGACTGTGCTATCGCAAGGCTCGCCGCCATGAGCGCGGATAGAGCCGTGAAGCAGGGCAAACTTTTCTTCATCTGCCGGTTTTGACGGTTTTGCCAAAGAAATGGTGACGGCAGGACCGACCAATAGTCTTCGGGTGAGCAGGTTTTGCGTCATGGCTAAGCAACCGCTGCGCTTGCGGAGGTTGCTAGCAGGACGCGGAACCGCGACTTCGCCGCGAAGGGCGGATTGTAGATGCCGCCGGCGACGAGAGTCCACCGCAATTACAGGAGGTGTCGGGTGTCGGGTGTCAGGCATTGGAAAGCTGACACCTGAGACGCGAGGCCCGACACCGATAAAGGGGGGAAGTCATGCGTATTGAGCGTGCGCTCGTGGGTTTATTGTTTTTAGCTAGTGCAGCAGCGACCGGTTGCGGCCGATTGGCGTACAACCTGCCACCGGCGTCGCGCTTGATGGAGCCTGGCCCAGGCGTCGGCGGCCCCGGACCGGGAGTGATTCCGCCAGCCGGATCCGCGTACGGAATCTATGGCGGCGCGGTCGGCCGATACGCCGACGGTATGGGTGGCGCGAGGGGGGCAGGCGGTCCTTGTTGTGCTAGCATGCCGCCCGGTGCCGCCATTGCGCCTGGCGCGCGCGGTGCGATGCAAAGCCCGGTGATGCAAGCCAGCTACAACTGCCCGTGCGATGGTTCTGGCAACGGTTCTTGTCCGTGCGGATGCAACGGTGCTTCTGGTGCTGGTGAATCCGCGGTGGTGAATTGCGGATTCTTCCGACATGGCGGTGCGAGCTGTGCGCGACCTGGCACGGTGGAGGCGTACGCCGACGGGGCCGGTTATGCGGGAATGGCGACGTCGCAGATTGCGTTTCTTGGCGATCAAGGCGTCCAAGTTTCGTGGGACGTCAGCGGGGCAGGAATGTTTGACTCCGTGCCGCTCGTAATTCCTGGCCGGCAGGATTTCTACCAGGGCGCCATCTATCGTTTGAAGCTAACGAACATACCGGGCCGAGCCGGCGTGACATTGTATCCGACGCTGGAGATTGCTCCGGTTACGCCGCGGACCGACGCCTACCTGGCGCACTCGCCGATTCCGGTGCAATTCACGGAAGAGGACTTCGACCAGGTCACGAGCGGCAACTTCGTAACGAAGGTTATCTATCTGCCGGATCCGGAGTTTCAGGAGTTGGCATTGGCGGGTGTAGAGACGCTCGTCAGCACGAGGCTCGAACCCGGCGTCGATCCAATCGCGGAGGCCGATCGTCGCGGCTCCATCCTGGCAATCGTCCGCATGGGCAACAAGGACTTGGAGCTCGGTGCTGGTGCGAGCGGTCAACCGTCGAATGTCGTTCCCGCAAGCCTGGAAGAGTCACGACGGGTAACCACGTCCGCGAAGCAGACGTCATACAACGCTCAAAACGGGCGGAGTCAGCAGCCGTTGGGCAGCCAATCGAATGGTTATCAGCGAGCAGCGAACGGTGTATCGTCGGCGCAATATTGCGAAGGTGGTCCAGCCTGCGATTGCGGGCCGTACGAGGGCGGGGCTTATGGTTCCTACGGCAACGGCTCGATGGGAAACATGCCGATTGGAATGCCGACGAGCGGATTCGCTCCGACAGCTGTGCCGCCAAATATGGTGGCTGGCGCGCCGCAATGGGGTATGCCGATTACCGGTACGCCGATCGGTTTGCCTGGTCCGCCACACGTGCCGCTGGGCGTGCCGGCCGGTTTGCAGAAACACGTGATGAAGAACCGTACGCGTGTGGTGGTGCCGCCGCCGGTTACGAAGATGGAGCTTTCGGTCAAGCAGCGGCCGGGCTTGAACTATCCGCGCCCGGACGATCATGCCTATGTCGACGAGACACAGCGTGAGCCGTTCCGGCTGGTGCCTTCGTGGATCACAGGCATATTCCACCATCATGCGTCGGACGCGGGCGAGTGCGGGCCTTGTCCACAGTGAAACGAGAGGTCAGAGGTCGGAGGTTAGAACAAACGTTGGAGTCGAACAGGCGGGAAGTGTTTGTATTTCCCGAACTTTCAACTTCGACCTCTGACCTCTCAGCAAAACAATTCCCATGACAACGGTGCTGGTGCTCGCGCGTTCGCTGCGGCGAATGCGGGTCGAGGGCATACTGCGATGGGCAGTATTGGTCGTTCTCGCGTCCGGTCTCGAGGCCGCGGGGCAGGAGCGACCAATGCACTGGCTGAATGCCGGTGCCATGCCTCCGGGAGCGATTGGCAGCCTACGACTTGAGCGGGGCGGACCGTTGTCGGGGTATTTCCAGCCGGTGCGGATCCGAGCGCCACAAGGGGCTCGGATCGCACTGGCCACGGAAGGCGGCTTTTCAGCGCCGCAATCGAGCGAAGCTCTCATCGGCATGCAGGTGGGGTCGGTCTACCGGCTCAAAGTATCGAATATCCCCAACGGGGAAGGCGTCGAAATTTTTCCGACGGTCGAAGTAATCGATCGGCTCTATCCACCGCCGGGACTGGCACTGCGGTTTCCGATTCCGATCGAGCTGACGCAGGAAGAACTGCAGCTCGCGGCGGACGGCGCGTTTGTGACGCGCGTCGTGTACGTAGAGGATCCGCGGCAGGCACTCCCCATCGCACGGCGGGCCGGTGAAGAGCAACCGTGGATCGAGGCGCCGCTGGGCGAGGACCCGCTGGTGACGGCCGATCGGAATGGCCGGCCGGTTGCGATCTTGCGGATTGGCAGCCGGGTACCGGATGCGAAGACGCAAGCGGAGTTTGAGGCTGGTGCGCCGCCGTTTGTGGTGTTCGATCGAGCAGCCGCGTGCGCGCACCCGGCCGCCAATGCGAAGTGATGGGGCTATGAGCGACACCCAAGACACGGCGAGCATTGCGTTTCAATATGAACACCTGCCTATTTGGTGGCGCTGCATGTTAGTGGCGGCGGCGACGATCATATTGTGCTCGTGCAGTTCGCCGGCGATGCGCTCGCGCCTTGCTGCGGATCAATCGCTCGTGCATTCGACAACTGACGTAGCACTGGATTCCGAGCAAGACGGTGGGCGGACGGCCAAGGCGCCCTCACCCTGCCCTCTCCCGGCGGGAAAGGGTTATGCAGGTTGCTCTCCCCTATCGGGAAGCGGTACTCCAAATGGTCCAATGCCAGAGGCAGAGAGTGCCAACTGCGAGGCGGCGATTGCGATCGACCCTTATGGACCGCTGCCGGGGCCCAGTGATGAATATCTTTGCGACGGCGGTGACTTCGGAACTCCCGCCGGAGTGAAGGCGGATCGGACGATTGTGGGGCTGGAACAGGAAGATGCGGTCGGGGAGTACACGGCAGCAGACGGTCGAGTGTTTGTCACACCGAGCAACCGCGTTTGCATTTATGCGCCGCGGTTTGCTGCCGTGCGGCGGGTTGTGCAGGTGGTTGCGAACGAGCAGCCGGTGTTCGTCAATGCAGCACTCGAGGCGACTTCGGCGGCCAGGGCATCGAACGCGCTTCCACCGATTTCAGAGAAGCAGCGTCAGGGGGTGTCGGTCGATATGGGACAGCGGCCGCCAAGCCTGTTCCGTCAGCGTCAGCAGGCGGGCGGATTGGAGAATCTGCAGGCGGCGATGGATGCGTTCACATCGCTCGGCGCGTATGCCAATCTACAGATCATTCGTACGGGTGAAGTTTCGCAAGCCGAGAAAGCGCGTTTGGAGCGGTCGATGCAGTCGGCGATTGCTCTGACGGGCGTTCAGGCGCCGCAAGTTTTGTTTGGCGTGAAGATGGCCCAGGCGGAAGTGGGCGTGCGGCAGCCGGGGATGATCTATCAGGCGAATGGGCCGGAGCATCCGAAATTGCGGCTGTTAAAATTGGCCTCGTGCGGGAGCGCACTTCCGGGTGAAGAAATTGAATTTACGCTGCGGTTCGACAATGTCGGCGATCAAGTGATCGACAAGGTGACGATTGCCGACAATCTTTCGACGCGATTTGATTATGTCCCCGGTTCGGCGAAGAGCAGCGTCGATGCCGACCTCGTCACCCGCGAGAATGACGAGGGCTCGCTCATTCTCCGCTGGGAGATCAAGCATGCCGTGAAGCCGGGTGCAGGCGGGATTTTGCGGTTCCAGGTGAAGGTGCGATAGGCGGTCATTCCTGTTCCGGCTTCGCGCTCCGCTGCGCGTCGCGCGCTAAACCGCAAGCGGATGAAGGGCTGATTTTACATTCGCGGTTTTCCTTTCTCGCTGATAGCGGACGGCTGTCGGCTTCTCATAAAAAATGATGGGCCCATTGGGCCGGCGACGCGGAGCTGGCGCGCATGATCGGTCGCGCGGCAAGGGCCGACGTGACCGATGGCAACGACGCTCCGGCCGTACCTCACCCGCCCTACGCGGAACCTGCTGCCAATGGTCCGGACACGTTTCGTCGCAGAGCTGTTCCGGCGACAGGAGGAAGGGCCTTTTGCAAAGCCCTGTGCAAGCGGGGAACTGTGAGTTGCGCGAGCGCGCCGGCGAGACGTCTTCCGCAGCATCGCGCCGAGCGGTCATTTACGAGTGGCAGCCTAGCATAAATGGCGATGCGAATCAGCAACTTTTTTTGGCCACCCTGCGGATAGTGTATGATGTGTTGAATTAGGAAGCGTTGGTTGGGTCGTTAGTCGTTAGTAGTTAGAGCTTCTAACAAATTGGCTTCGGAGAGGGGGACAGTCCCATTTTGCTCCGAAGACTCCGCAAAATTGGGACAGTCCCCGGCCGTTTTGTTAGAAGCTCTTAGTCGTTAGTGCCGGAGAATAAAAGGGCATAAGAAATGATCTGTGGAAAGTTCTGTATTTTTGGAATAGCAGCTGTTGCGGCACTTGCATCCGGTGGAACAATCACCGTTCGAGCGGATGAAGGCATCGTCGTTGAAAGCGGTATCGAATATGCGAATCCCGACAATCAACATTTGAAGCTGGACATGGCGCGGCCGGAGGGCGCGGGGCCGTATCCTGCGGTGGTTTGCATTCATGGGGGCGGGTTTCGGGCTGGGACGCGGCAGGGGTACGACGGGCTTATCAAGAAGCTGGCCAAAAATGGGTATGTGGCGGTGACGGTGACTTACCGGCTAGCGCCGAAGTACCGGTTTCCGGCGGCGGTGTACGATGTGAAGGCGGCCGTGCGATGGCTGCGGGGGAACGCGGACAAGTATCACATTGATCCGGCGCGGATCGGCGTGATGGGCGGGTCGGCCGGCGGGCACCTGGCCCTTTTTTTAGGTGTGACGGGCGGAGTGAAGCGGTTTGAAGGCGACGGCGGAAACTTGGACCAGCCAAGCCGCGTAGCCTGCGTGGTGAGTTTCTATGGACCGAGCGATTTTACGAAGTCGTACGGCAAGAGCGTGGATGCGGCGGAGGTGTTGCCGCTGTTTCTGGGAGGAAACCTGCAGCAGGCGCGGAAGCGGCATATTGTGGCGAGCCCGTTGTATTGGGTGACGCCGGACGCGGCGCCGATGTTGTGCGTGCATGGTACGAATGACAACTACGTGGCGTTCGAGCAGGCAGAGTGGATGGTGGACCGGCTGAAGGCGGCCGGCGTGGAGGCGGAGCTATTGCCGATGGAAGGCTCGGGGCACGGTTTTCAGGGGAAGGCGGAAGAGAAGGCGGAAGCGGCGATGTTGGAGTTTCTCGATCGTCACTTAAAGAAGAAGTAACAGCACACATATCGAACTCCAATGACGCCGCCTAGCAGCTCACTGTTAGTTCCTCAGTAGGTATGCCACGGTCCCTGTGAATCCGTCAATCCACATATGGGCGATAATGCCCGGCCGCAAGCTCTTTCGCCAAACGGCTAGTAATCCAAACAGTGCTCCCATCACAGATATCGCAAGAACGTGGCCAAGCCCTTGGTAACTATGTATTAGACCAAATACGATTGCTTGGCCAACAATCGCGAGCGGCAAGTTCTTTCCCAGCGCTAGAAATTGCCGTTGTAGATAACCGCGATACACCACTTCTTCGGAAAAACCTGCGGACACGGAGAGTACCATCCACAAAACGATCTCAGTGCCGGTACGGGGCAGCATTGCACGAACGTCGCTTGAAGGTTGAAGGTGTAGCCCAAATGCTTTTGTTACAACACTTATCACGATTAGGCATAGAAACCAAAATGCAAGTCCGATGAACAAATCCTTCACGACGCTCCCAATGGACGCCCATTGACCACTAATTAGGTTAGCCATGGAAGTCTGCGTTTTGCGTATCCCGTACAAAACAAAGAACAACTGGAACAATTCGAAGCCAATGATCAGCAGATAGTAGCACTCTAAGCGAAAGTGCGACGAATCTTGGTCGGGCGCTATCACAAATCTGTGGAGCAGAGTGCCCCCACCTACCGCAATGGCCAGCTGAATTAGGA
>DASZZA010000620.1:0-3748 GCA_035545135.1 Lacipirellulaceae bacterium
CCGACGAAACTCGGCAAGCAACTGCAATACGCTGATCGCAAGTCATTCCGCATCGCGCTGATCGCCGGCGAGCGGGAATTCGCCGCCGGAGAGTGCCAAATCAAGGATTTGCGCTCGGGCCACAGCACAACCGTTCGGCTCGGCGATAACGCGACTGCCGTCATCGACGAAATCAAGCGGATCTTGGCGGGGTGAACAGGATAGTGTAGAAGGTTGGTGTCAGGTATCAGGTGTCGGGTGTCGAATTCTGGCACCCGACACCTAACATCTGACACCAACTTCCCATGCACCGCGACAATCACTACGAAGCTGCGTTCGAAGCATTTCTCCGTGAACGGCGGTTCGCGTACATCGCGGTGGACGAGGCGCGTCGCAGCCTTGTGGCCAACGGCTCTCTCAAAAGCTTGGACTTCGTCGTCTCGCCGCCCGGCCGAATGTCGTGGCTTGTCGATGTGAAAGGCCGCCGTTTCCCCTCCGGCGACGAGCGTCATCAATACTGGAAGAACTGGTCGACGCGCGACGATCTGCGTAGCCTTTCCGCGTGGCAAGAATACTTTGGCCCGGACTTTTGCCCGCTGCTCGTTTTTGCGTATCATCTCGTGGCCGGCCGTTCGCCGTTGCCGCGCGAGCAGCTATTCGAGTTCCGTGGCGAGCACTACGGCTTCATAGGCGTGCGTCTGGCGGACTACGTGCCGCACGCCCGGCCGCTTTCGGATAGCTGGGACACCGTCGCGATGCCCACCGGCCTCTTCCGCCGGGCGGCTCGCCCGGTGGACGACTGGCTCACTGGGCCGCTACCGGTCGCTCCGATCACCACGGCCGATTGGCACGAGCTGCCCGCCAACTTAGAATGGGAAGCGTAGGTTAGTCGTTTGTCGTTAGTCGAGACCGTGAGGTCGCGGCTATGGCACGCAATAGAGAAAGATACTGTCGATGCTCGAATCGTTGATCTTCGCTGTCCATAGTTCCGCAACCGCCGCACCCAGCGGCAAAGGCATGAGCCTTCCCTGGGCGATTGTGATTTTTGGAATTGCCATCGGCCTGGCAATTACCTTGTCGCCAGCGCGGCGAACGTATGAAGTGAAGAAACCGAAGGACGAGTAGTCGAGGGCTGAGGTCGAGCGTCAAGAGCCAGAGAACGCGACTTTCTGGCTCTCGACGCTTGTCTCTCCGCTCTTGACTGCTCACGCCGCAGCGCGCCCTAATCCCTCGCAGAATTCGGCGATCGCACTGATCACGGCGCCTTGCTCGGCGGCCGTCAGTTCTGGATAGACGGGCAACGAAAGCACTTCACGGCAAGCGTGCTCGGTTTTTCGCAAGCTGCCGGGATCGTAACCGAGCGGGCCGAAACACTTCTGCAAATGTAGTGGCACCGGATAATAAATCGCCGAGCCGATTTTACGTTCGGCCAAATGCTTTTGCAGCGCGTCTCGCCGTCCGTTCTTCACGCGCACCGTGTATTGATTCCACACGTGGCGGTAATCTTTCTGCGTCGCAGGCGCGACGATTACGTCGCTGATTCCGCGCTTCGCGAACTCGGCCGTATAACGTTGCGCGTGGCGCTCGCGGGCTGCCGCCCATTCGCTCAACTTCGGCAGCTTCACGTTAAGCACGGCCGCCTGCAGGGCGTCGAGTCGGCTATTGAGGCCCACAAAGTGATGGTAGTAACGCGGATGCTGACCGTGGTCGCGCATCACGCGAAGCTTCTCTGCCAACGCATCATCGTTCGTCGTGATGAGCCCGCCGTCGCCGAATCCACCCAGGTTCTTGGTCGGGTAGAAGCTGAAGCATCCGGCGAGGCCGAACGATCCGGCCTTCGCGCCGCGATACTCGGCGCCGATCGCCTGACACGCATCTTCAATGATCGGAATTCCGTGGGCCACGCTGGCGATCTGACGAAGCTCGTTCATCGCGGCACACTGGCCAAACAGGTGCACCGGTATGATGGCTTTGGTTTCGCTCTTGATTTTGTAGACGACGTCCGCGGGATCGAGATTGAACGTCTCCGGCACGATATCGGCAAACACCGGCTTCGCCCCGAGCCGCCACACGGCGCTCGCCGTGGCGAAGAACGTGAAGCTCGGCACGATCACCTCATCGCCCGGTCCGATGCCGAGTGCCATGAGCGACAGCAAGAGCGCATCGCTGCCCGATGCACAGCCAATCGCATGCCGCGTACCGCAATAGGCCGCCATGGCCGCTTCAAACTTTGCGCACGCCGGGCCGTGTACAAAGGCGCCGCTTCGCGACACTTCTGCCATCGCGGCATCGAGCTCCGCCTGGAGGCGTGTGTTCTCTCGGGTGACGTCCAGCATCGGGACAGAAGTAATCGGCGCGCCGGAAGCCGGCGATTTGTCGGTGTGCATCGATTTGGTCCTTGGCAGGGGGTATGAAGAGGCGGGGAAATTAGACCGAATCGGCGTGCAGGTCAACGTCAAGCGGCAGCCAGTGCTTGCAGCGCCGAGTTCGCGGCTGAATAATCAAGCTTGATTACGGTGGCAGCACAATCTGTAGTGCTGCATGCTCAAGTCCGCCAAGCCTGCCATCCATTTCCGCTTGGAGTTTCGATTTATGAAACTGGGTCACGTCATACCAATCCTTCGCATCTTCGACGAAGCCAAGGCGCGGGAATTCTACATCGACTTTCTTGGCTTCACGGTCGATTGGGAGCATCGTTTCGAGCCAGATTTGCCACTGTACATGCAGGTGTCGAAGGACGACTGCGTCCTCCATCTCTCGGAACATTTTGGCGACGGTGTGCCTGGGGTGCGACTGCGAATCGACATTTCCGATGTCGACGCCTACCAGCAACAACTGCTCGCGAAGAAGTATAAGAACGCGCGCCCCGGCGTGGAGGTTATGCCGTGGGGATATCGCGAGATGACGATCGGCGACCCGTTTGCAAATCGCCTGACGTTTGCCACGCCGACCAAACAACTATAACGGGTCAATACCGATCATGTACGCCGACGGGGTTCCACGTGGCCGCATGTGGCGGCGTGCTACCGAGTGGAACCCTTACAGGGTTCATAGGTTGATTGAAGCGCACCGGTTACCCAGCGTGCGCTAGTGCGACGCTGGGCTTTGGAGGGAAACGCGTCCAGCGTTTGACCAGTTTTCAGCCGTTCGGCTCGGTATGCCTCGACGAATAAAAATGAAAGATCGGAATGCGCGGTTCGACGACGGCTGGGTCCACGAACTGGCGGCGTTCTTGATCACAGGAGCCGCAAGAGTTTCGCAGTAAGAGCACTGGCGGAGCCAGCGGCACCGGCGACGTCGTGAAAAATTCGCAGCGGAGTCACGTTTGAAAGCAAGGTCGTACAGCGCGAGCGGATATGCTTAGTCGCTGCGATTTGCAGCCTTCGAAAGTTTGCCGATAAGGTATAGGTCAGGATGGTGGGCGTAGGGCTCGCCCTCGATGACGGACCCGCCCGTTTCGCCGCCAATGAGGTGAAGCTCATCGCCGTGAACGACCGCCATCGGCATGTTGTTGTTCAGCGGCAACGGTGTAGCCCTGCCGAAGGCGGTGGTCTTGGTGTCGAAAACCAAGATATCGCTGCAGTAATCTTTTTCGGGATAGTGCTTGGTGATTTTACCGAAGCTTTTTCGAATCCTGCCAACGGGGCCCATCACATTTGCATACTGGAAGCCGCCGATGAGGAGAATGTAACGGTCGTCATAAACAATCTCACCAGCGGGAAAATTGCCGGTTGCTATCGGCGTGTCGGGGAGGCGAGACCAGCGGTCT
>DASZZA010000621.1:0-11122 GCA_035545135.1 Lacipirellulaceae bacterium
TTCGCCTGACCAAAATCTGGCCTAGTACCGGTAATACTCCGGCTTATACGGCCCTTCGACCGGCACGCCGAGGTAGTCGGCCTGCTTTTGCGTGAGCTTGGTGAGCTTCACGCCGAGTTTGCCGAGGTGCAATCGGGCAACTTCCTCGTCGAGCTTTTTGGGTAGCACGTGAACGCCGACTTCATATTTCTCGGGTTCCGTCCACAAAGCGAGTTGGGCAAGCACCTGATTCGAGAATGAATTGCTCATTACGAACGACGGATGGCCGGTGGCGCAGCCGAGGTTGACGAGTCGGCCTTCGGCCAGCACGAGGATCGAGTGGTCGTCGGGGAAGGTGTACTTGTCCACTGCGCCGACGTTGCTCGGCTTGATGTTCTGCTTTTGCACGCGTCCGGCTTTCACTTCGCCTTCGAGCCAAGCCATGTCGATTTCCAGATCGAAATGGCCAATGTTGCAGACGATCGCATCGTTTTTCATCAGGAGCATGTGCTTACCGGTGATGACATCGCGGCAGCCGGTGGCGGTGACAAAGATGTCGCCTTCCTCAACGGCGTCGTCCATGGTCGTCACTTCGAAACCTTCCATTGCGGCCTGAAGCGCGATGATCGGGTCGATCTCGGTGATGATGACGCGGGCGCCCAGACCGCGCACCGATTGGGCACAACCCTTGCCCACGTCGCCGTAGCCGGCGACGACGACGACTTTGCCGGCGACCATGATGTCGGTCGCCCGCTTGATGCCGTCGGCCAGCGATTCGCGGCAACCGTAGAGGTTGTCGAACTTGCTTTTCGTTACTGAGTCATTGACGTTGATGGCGGGGACTTTTAGTTCGCCGCGCTCGTGCATCTGATAAAGCCGATGGACGCCTGTGGTGGTCTCCTCGGAAAGGCCGCGGATGGCGCCGAGCAGCTCGGGGAACTTATCATGGACCATTGCGGTGAGGTCGCCGCCGTCGTCGAGAATGAGATTGAGCGGTTCGCCGGAGGGAAAGTGGAGCGTTTGCTCGATGCACCAATCGAACTCTTGCGGCGTCATGCCCTTCCAGGCATAAACAGGCACGCCTTCCTTGGCGATCGCGCACGCCGCGTGGTCTTGCGTTGAGAAGATATTACAGCTACTCCAGGTCACTTCGGCGCCGAGCTCCCGCAGCGTCTCAATGAGGACCGCGGTTTGGATCGTCATGTGCAAGCAGCCGGCAATCCGGGCGCCTGCAAGCGGTTTGATGCGGCCGTACTTTTCCCGCAGCGCCATCAGGCCGGGCATTTCGTTCTCGGCCAGTTCAATTTCCTTGCGGCCCCACTGGGCCAAGCGATCGAACTCGGCGGGCGAACAATCGAGCACCTTATATGGTAGCTTGGTGGCCAACTGCGACACGGCAATCTCCTCTTGCTTAGCAGAAAAACGAGCCAAGCGTTTATTTTACTTTGACTCTAACAGTGCTGGCAAGCGGACATCGCCCGACAACCATTTCAGCGGCGTGGAGACTTCGCCTCATGGGGCTTGACGAATCGAATTTGCAACAAGTCTCAAATTTGGTCAAACGCCGCGCGCGCCGCGGAGACGAATTGTGTCATTAGTGCAGCGTCCTTGGTTCCGGGCTGCAGCTCCACTCCACTGGCCACATCCACCGCGTCTGGATGAGCGGCAGTGATGGCCTGATTGACGTTCGTGGGGTTCAATCCACCTGCGAGCACAATTTGGATATCGCCGAGCGCGGAACGCTGCGTGGCTAGCTGCGACCAATCGATCGTGCATCCGGTTCCTCCGAAATTGCCGGAAACGTCGGCATCGAACAATATCGCCTGCGGCATCCGACCGAGCGAAGAACATTCATCGAGATAGCTTGACAGCGGGGAGAAGCCGGCGGGACCGCAACGGTAGGCGCGCACAATTCGCACGGAGCCCGGCAGCTCGGCCAGTAACCGCGGCGGTTCGTTGCCATGCAATTGGATGTAGTCGAGTTCAAACTGCTCGACCAAGTCTTGAATATCGCAAGCCGGGTGGTCAACGAATACACCAACCTTGGCGACGGAACGCGGCATACGCCTTGCAATCTGTTGCGCAACTTCGCGGTCGATAAACCGCTTGCTGGCTCGATAGAAGTTGAATCCGAGCGCGTCGGCGCCTGCATCAATCGCGGCTTGCGCATCGCCGACATTGGTGAGACCGCAGATTTTGATTCGAAACATGCTTTTATCATACGTCGGCCGATACTGTCGGGGCTAGCTTCTGTTAACGGTCTCCATTTAGCGGTCGATCTTGCTTGGCGCGCGGCGTGGGGCAAGCCCCGCCGCTAAATACTGTGTTGCGTCTGAAATTACCTTTTCAAATCCGCTGAAGATCGTTTCCGCTGGCTGCCGATTCAGGCGATAGCGCTCGTTCTGCAGTCGCGGAATACGCCCGCCGTTGCCGCGCATCGTACCACCGCCTCAATACCGTCGATTCCTATGCCCGCCACGGCGCTGACACTCCGTCAACTGGCCGAACGCGATGAGCGCACGTTCCCTTCGTTTCCGCAGGTCGCGCGATACTTCCCGGCAAGCGCTATCGAGGAAGCGCGTAAACGCGTGGGGCGCGCGATCGAGCGCGGTGACGGACCGGGCCTTATTATTGGGGGCCCGGGCACCGGCAAGTCGCTTCTGCTGCAGGTGCTGGCCGCAAAGTACCACGAGCAATTCGACATCGTCCTGCCTGCATGTGCTCGTCTGTGCACTCGGAGAGCACTGTTACAATCGATTCTGTTCGAGCTCGGGTTGCCCTACCGCTCGCGCGATGAAGGGGAGCTGCGACTGAGCCTGCTCGACCACTTGCTTTCCAAGGACGAGTGTCCCAGCGGCCTGTTGCTGTTGGTTGACGAAGCCCAGACGCTATCGGTCGCCCTGTTGGACGAGCTGCGCGTGCTGACCAACCTGGTTCGCAACGGGTTGCCACGTGTCCGGCTCGTGTTGGCGGGCTCTTCATCGCTGGAAGAAAGTTTTGCGGATCCGGAATTGGAATCATTTAGCCAGCGGCTGGCGGCGCGTTGTTATCTGGGCCCGTTTAATAGCGAGGAAACAACCCGATTTGTTCGCGCGCAGCTCGTCGCCTCGAAAGCGAAGCCGGACGAGATTTTCGCGACCGACGCGTGGTCGGCCGTTTTCGACGCGACCGACGGCGTTCCCCGTCTGGTGAATCAGTTGTGCGATCGCGCTCTAGTCGTCGCCAGCGGGGCAGGTCGAGCGCGAATCGACCGTAAGACGATCGAGGCTGCGTGGGCCGACATTCAGCAGCTCCCCACGCCATGGGACACACCGGAGACAACAACTTATGCGTCGCACTCGCCGGTCGTGGAATTCGGCAATCTTGCGATTGATGACGCTAGCAGTTTAGCGAAGAACTCTAGTGCGGGGGCGTGCGATTCGGGAGTACACGAACCAGCGTCGGTCCCACAGATGTCTGGTAGAACCTTACAACAGGCTGTTGACGCAATTGCGAACGAGGAGCTCCTAGAATTCGATACCGAGCTGGACGTCGACGATGAGCTCGATGTGCCAACTGCATGCGGCACTGCCGCGACGTCGAGCACAGCGGCAGCGAAGCAATTTGCCGATGCTTCGACGCGAGTGATTTCCGACCCGTTCGCAGAACCGTTCGACGAAGAAGAAGTCGTTCTCGATAATTTTGCGGCATGGGAAGACATGTTCCGCCGCGATAGGCCGCGAGTCGCGAACCGGCGCAATCCGGAGTTCGCCACGATGATCGCGGCGGCGATGGATGCGGCACCGGCCAAAGATCTTCGGCAAAAGAACCGGGACGCAAATTTGTCGTACGAGTTTGATCTACGGAGTGTCAGCGGCGAAAACGATCGCGATTCTGCCCCGGATACGGCGAAACTTGAGGCCGACGACCGGCCGACAATACGCATTGCCGATTTGTCGGATGTGTCGGCCCCACAGCAGGCGGATGCATCAGTCGAGGAAGACCCGGTGCTGATTATCGAGGACGACTCGACAGTGCCACCGGCGCGCAAACCGCCGGTCCGCCGCGAGGAATATCGCCAACTGTTCTCGCGACTGCGTAGCGGATAAGCGTCGCATCGGGTATGTTTTCTTCGATGGGAACGTATTTAGTCACTGGCGGCGCGGGCTTTATAGGATCACATATTGTTACGGCTCTTGTCGAGCGCGGCAGTCGCGTGCGCGTGCTCGATAATCTTTGCACCGGTCACCACTCGAACCTGGCCCAAGTGGCCGACCGCGTGGAGTTGGTGCAGGGCGACTTGGTCGATGTCCGAGATGTGGAGCGCGCACTCGACGGCGTAGAAGTAGTGTTCCATGAGGCGGCCCTGGCATCGGTGCCGCGAAGCGTCGATGCGCCGCTGGAGACAAATGCGGCGTGTGTGACAGGCACCGTTACGCTGCTCGATGTGGCGCGGCGATGTGGTGTGCGGCGCGTCGTGTTCGGCGGTTCCAGTAGTGCCTACGGCGACCAGCCAACGCCGGCCAAGCACGAAGGATTGCTTCCGGCGCCGTTATCGCCGTACGCAGCGGCGAAGCTGGCTGGCGAATTCTATTGCCAGGCCTTTTCGGCGACGTACAGACTGGAAACGGTAACACTGCGCTACTTTAACGTCTTCGGCCCGCGACAAGATCCGAAGAGCCAGTATGCCGCGGTGATTCCCAAATTCATCACCGACATGGTATTGGGCCGGCGGCCGACGATCTTCGGCGATGGCAAGCAGTCGCGCGACTTTACTTATGTCGACAACATCGTCCAGGGGAATCTGCTTGCCGCCGACGCGCCGGCCGCTGTTGGGCGCACGATTAACGTCGCATGCGGCAGGTCGTATGATCTGCTGCAGCTTGTGGACGGCATCAATCGCGTTTTGGGGACGAACATCGAACCGGTTTTCGAAGCGGCACGGGCTGGCGACGTGCGCGAAAGCCTGGCCGATATCCGTCTGGCGCGCGAACTGCTGAATTACGAGCCGACAATTGGCTTCGAAGAAGGCTTGCGACGGACGGTGGAGTATTATCGAGGATGATGACGAACCATCCCGCGACATCCCTGCCTGTGACTCCACATCGCATGCTCATCGCCCTTGGCACTTACAACGAAATCGAGAATCTGCCGGGCTTGGTGGACGCTGTTCGCCGTGTACTGCCGGATGCGGACGTGCTGGTTGTGGATGATAACTCGCCCGACGGCACAGGCCGCTGGTGCGACGAGCGAGCGGCATCGGACCGACGATTTAAGTGCCTCCATCGCGCGGGAAAACAGGGGTTGGGCTCGGCGACTCTGGCCGCGATGCGGCTTGCACTCGACGAATCGTATGATGCGGTCGTTACGATGGACGCCGATTGGAGCCATGATCCGGCGCATCTGCCCGAGCTAGTACATGGCCTTCAATGCGCGGACGTTGCAATCGGTTCGCGATATTGTGCCGGCGGCGCAATCGACGGCTGGCCGCTGCATCGGCGCGTGCTAAGCCGGTGGGTCAACACCTTGACCCGGCTGCTGCTGCGGTTGCCGATTCGGGATACAAGCGGGGCGTTTCGCGCTTACCGCAGTGCCGCACTGCGAAAACTCGACTTGGCGCAGATTCGGTCTGCTGGATATGCATACCTTGAAGAAATACTTTGGCGACTGCACCGCGCAGGCGCAAGCTTCGTTGAAGTGCCGATCACATTCCACCAGCGCCGCGCGGGAAAATCAAAAATCAATTCCTGGGAGGCAATTGGAAAAGCTAAAACGCTATTACGGATCGCTTGTTCAAGGACATCTCGACTAACCAATTGATCGAGGCGACCACTTGCAAGACGAAGCGGCAATCAGCACGATTGGCGCGGTTTGACACATCAGCGTAGTCCAGTAAAATCGCTGACAGTCTGAGTCATTGTAATCTTTTCGAAATGGCAACGGGAACACGTTCATGGCGGCGACGATCGGACAGATTCACACGGTGATGCAAGAGAATCGGTTGTTTCCGCCGCCGAAGGAATTTGCGGCCCGCGCGCGGATCAAATCTCTGGAGGATTATCAGTCGCTTTGGGACACGGCTGCGGCTGATCCGCCGGAATTTTGGGCCGAGATGGCACGCAACGAGCTACATTGGTTCGAACCGTTTGAACAAGCGCTCATTTGGAACGAGCCCTTTGCCCAGTGGTTCGCAGGCGGCAAGACGAACGCGTGCTACAACTGTCTCGATCGCAACATCGCGGCCGGTTGCGGCGGTCGCACAGCCATCTTGTGGGAGGGCGAGCCGGGTGATACTCGCGCGCTGACCTATGCGGAGATCCACCGAGAGGTGTGCAAATTTGCCAATGTGCTCAAGCAGCTTGGCATCGAATCGGGCGACCGCATATCTATTTACATGCCGATGGTGCCTGAGCTAGTAATCGCTTTGCTGGCGTGTGCGCGGATTGGGGCGATTCACTCGGTGATTTTTGCCGGCTTTTCTTCGGAAGCGATTGCCGATCGGAATCGGGATGCCCGGGCCAAACTGCAAATCACCGCCGACGTCGGTTGGCGCCGCGGCAAAGCCCTGTCGTTGAAGGAAACCGTCGATGAAGCGTTGGCCAAAAGCCCGACGGTAGAAAAGTGCATCGTCGTTCGTCGGGGCACTGTAGCGGGCGCAGCGGGAGCGGCTGGTAGCGCGCCAGCGTCGCAGACCGCAGCTACAGCGGTCAACATGCAGCCTGGTCGCGACTTTTGGTGGCACGAGCTAATGTCAAAAGCGTCGGCGGATTGCCCGGCAGCCGCGATGGACAGTGAAGCGCCGCTGTTCATCCTTTACACGAGCGGCTCAACCGGAAAGCCGAAAGGCATCAAGCATACGACCGCTGGATATAACCTTTACGTCAAGAAGACCTTTCAATGGGTGTTCGACCATCGCGAGGAGGATGTATTTTGGTGTACCGCCGATATCGGTTGGGTCACAGGACACAGCTATGTGGTGTACGGCCCCCTTTCGGCCGGTGCGACCGTGCTGATGTACGAAGGCGCACCGAACTTTCCCGATGAAAGCCGCTTCTGGCAGCTTATCGAGAAGTACAAAGTTTCAATCTTTTACACTGCCCCCACGGCTATCCGCGCGTTCATTAAATGGGGCGACCACCATGTGAAGAAGCACGACCTTTCGAGCCTGCGCCTCCTGGGCACTGTAGGCGAAGGAATCAATCCGGAGGCGTGGATGTGGTACCACCGCGTGATTGGCCGCGAGCGATGCCCCATCGTCGATACATGGTGGCAAACCGAAACCGGCGGCATCATGATGAGCCCATTGCCGGGTGCGATTCCGACGAAGCCGGGAAGCTGCACCAAGCCGTTACCGGGGATCATTCCGGAAGTTGTCGATCTGCGCGGCAATCCGGTCAAAAAGAACCAAGGCGGCTGGTTAGTAATCAGCCAGCCGTGGCCCGGCATGTTGCGTGGGATTTGGGGGGACGATGATCGCTACAAAGATGTGTACTGGAGCAAAGTTCCTGGCAAATACCTGGCCGGTGATAACGCCCGCTGCGATGACGACGGCTACTACTGGATCATGGGCCGCATCGACGACGTGCTCAACGTATCGGGCCATCGGCTGAGCACGATCGAGATCGAGAGTGCGCTGGTTTCCCATCCGAAAGTGGCCGAGGCGGCCGCCGTAGGCCGGCCGGATGATCTCAAGGGCGAGGCAGTTGCCGTATTTGTAACGCTCCGCGACGGCGAACCAACGGACGCCTTGCGTGAGGATCTGAAGAAGCACGTCCGCCACGAGATTGGCGCGCTCGCCCAGCCTGACGAGATACGCTTTACGAGCGCTCTTCCGAAGACCCGCAGCGGCAAGATCATGCGCCGGCTGTTGCGCGACATCGCCGCCGGTAAGGAAAGCGTGGGAGACACGACTACGCTCGAAGATTACTCCGTGCTTGCCAAGCTGCGGCAAAACGAGGAATAGAAACGGTCGGCATCTCCGAATCAACAAGGGCATCGCCAATGCAACGCACGATGTCCCCGTTGGTGTTTCTTATCCAGGTGAGTCGGCCCCTCATGTGGCCTGTGCTGCCGCTCGTGTATGCGCTGGGGCTGAGCGCGTCTCACGCATCGGTGGACAGTGTAGTCATCTTGCAGATGTTGTCGCTCACATTCCCGATGAATCTCGTTGGCTGTGGACTGAACGACATCTACGACTACGAATCCGATCGACGTTCGCCTCGACGGCGTGCTATTTGGGGTGCGGTGGTTCGAGCCGAAGATCGGGCGCTCGTGCTTACCGCCGTTGTAGCGGCGATTCCCTTCATCATCGTGGGGGCGTGTCTGACCCGAAATTGGAATAATCTTGTGGCGACGGTGTCCGTGGTGCTGATCGCGTGGCTCTATTCGGTACCGCCCACGCGGCTCAAGGAACGACCGCCGCTCGATTCGCTTGCCAATGGACTCGGATTTTTTCTGCTGCCGTTTGTTATGGGCTATAGCCTGAAGGCCGACCCGCGCACGATGCCACTTCGCTACTATTTGCTCGCTCTGTGCGTATGCGGCGTCCATTCATTGGCGACCGCCGCCGACTATGAAGCCGACCTCGCTGCGGGTCATCGAACAATGGCCGTCGCCTTTGGTCGCCGCAGTGCGGCCGCGGTGGCATTTGCGACTTTTCTAGTCACGTGGCTTTTTGGCGATTTCCGGGACGAGACCGTCGAGATTTACGTTCTCGTTTGCACCGTGGTTACACTTATCGCGGCACTTTTTCCAAGAAGCAACGTCATTGCGTGCGCTTGCATCATTATTTTCGCCGGATTTGGCACAGCGGCGATTTGTCACCTCGTCGGTCTATGACTCACCAGGTACCACTCCCTGAATGAATGGAGCCAAGGCGTTGAAAGTAGCAATTCTAAACACAATGAATTGAACGATTGACGTCGACAGCCTGGCACCGATAATTACTTCGCGCGTCTTCCCTAAGAGAGCTTCTAACCAAATGGCTTCGGAGAGGGGGACAGTCCCATTTTGCTCCGAAGACTCCGCAAGATTGGGACAGTCCCCGGCCATTTTGTTAGAAGCTCTAAATCTTTCTCGTGCAATGGAGGACAACGTGATGGCCGTTCAAACGCCGACGGAATTGGTTCAAAAGAAATGCAAACCGTGCGAGGGCGGCGTGGAGCCGTACTCGATAGGGGAGGCCCAGCAGCAACTGAAGCAGCTTAGCGGATGGCGCATGACGCACGACGGTCAACGAATCCGCAAGGACTGGACGGTGAAAAACTTCATGTCCGGCATCAAGTTCTTCAATCGTTGCGCGGAGCTTGCCGAGCACGATGGCCATCATCCCGACCTGCATATCGAGGGCTATCGCAACGTGTGGGTCGAGCTGTGGACACACGCGATCGGGGGCTTATCGGAGAATGACTTCATTCTTGCGGCCAAGATCGACGAATTGCCGATCGAATTAAAAGCTTCCTAAGCGGGCTGTGGCGGTCGGAATTAATGAGCAGCATCAAATCGTTTCCGGCATTCGTCGTTCGCAAGAATGCGAGCGGAAGTGTGGCTTCGCGTGTCGAGACGATCGAATTCGAATCGCTGCCAGCGGACGACGTAGTTATTCACATCGCCTATTCCTCGCTGAATTACAAAGATGCGCTCGCATCGCAGGGGCACCCCGGAGTCGTGCGTACTTTTCCGCATGTGCCCGGCATCGATTGCGACGGCACGGTGGTGGAAAGTGCATCGTCCGATTACAGGCCGGGCGACGAGGTGCTCGTCACAGGCTACGAACTGGGGGCCGGTCATTGGGGCGGGTTCGCAGAATTTGTGCGCGTGCCGGCCGATTGGATTGTGTCGCTCCCGGAAGGGCTGAGCCTTCGCGAAGCGATGATCTATGGCACTGCGGGTTTCACCGCCGCCCAGTGTGTTTCGGCGATTGTCACTCGTCGCATAACGCCCGAACGTGGGCCGGTCGTCGTCACCGGAGCAACAGGGGGAGTCGGTTCGATTGCGGTCGCGATACTCGCGAAACTAGGTTACGACGTGGAAGCGGTAACAGGTAAATCGGAGCGGCATGAGTGGCTCCGCCAACTAGGTGCCCACACAATTCTCGACCGCCAGGAAGTGACGGACGATACCGATCGCCCGCTGCTGCCTGCACGTTGGGCCGCAGCGATCGATACGGTTGGTGGCCAGCCGCTCGCGACGATTCTGCGTTCGATCCAACACCGGGGTTGCGTCGCCGCATGCGGATTGGTTGCCGGCACCGACCTTCGCTTGACCGTCCATCCGTTTATCCTTCGTGGCGTCGCACTCATGGGCATTGACTCGGCCAAGTGCCCGCGACCGGAGCGACTCGAAATGTGGCGACAGCTGGCTGGGCCCTGGAAGATTGAGCAGCTTGGCGATATTGCCGACGAAATTACGCTCGACGAGCTGCCGGACCGGATTCACAAAATCCTTGCCGGTCAAATCGTCGGACGCACGATCGTTATGCCACGAGCCCGGGGGGCGGGTCAAAGATGAGAGATCAAGGGTGAAGGGTGAAAGATGGAGCTGTGATCAAATGGTACGCGCGCATCCCTTATCGTTCATCTCTCATTACTCATCCATCCGGATACTGGCGGCAATACTCGTATAGCGCCATCGCCGTCGCGGTGGCAGCGTTATAGCTGTAGGGCAGTCCCCAGACGGGGATTTCGACCACGTCGTCGAGTTGCCGGAGGATATCATCGGTCAAGCCGGTCCGCTCATTGCCAATAACCAGAGCGGTCCGCCTGGCAAAGTGAAATTGGTGCAGGTCCTTTGAATTGGTCGTCTGCTCGAGACCTACCAAGTGATAGTTCTCGCCGCGGAGCGATTCCATCGTCGGCGGTAAAGTGCGATGGGATTCGACTTTTATGAAATCGGCTGCGTCGCGCGCAATTTTGCGATCAAGTCGAGCCGGACCGCAGCAGATCATCCGAGTCACTCCACAACACCCGGCCACGCGCGCGATGCGCGAGAGGTTGACGTTACTTCGCATCGGTGCGCAGACGACGACCAATTCACGCGGCCGAACCAGTTCGCGCGGCGGTTTGTGGCGTTGGTGTGCGAATTCGGGCATGATGTGCAACAGCGGCGATCCAAGCGTTTTGCAGGTGCGTATCGAATTGTAGTTGGTCGGCGGCAGCTTGTCCCG
>DASZZA010000622.1:0-3355 GCA_035545135.1 Lacipirellulaceae bacterium
CCTTATCTATGGAAAAAGACCAAAAACCGCAACCCACGAACGATAGGCCAACCGATAAGAAATCGGCCCCTCAGGGCGGAAACCTCGTGTGGTACATGCTCGGCCTGGGCGTGCTGCTGCTGCTGATGGTGACACTGTTCAATAACAACAGCGGGCTCACCATCCGCTTTAGCGATCTGTTGAAATTGGTCGATGCCACCGGCAAAGGTGGCGCGGGATACGTCGACGTTCCCGATCCGAACAGCACGCAGCACTTGCGCCTGTCCGACCTTAGCGAAATCGTCGTCGGCAGTGCCACCGTCACAGCCAAAGTAACGCGGCAGCATTTGAAGCTCGACCATAACAAAGAATTCGTTCCGACGGGAGAGGCAGAGAAAGACGTTGAGCTTCGCGTCGACCGGTCATCGGACGACAAGCAACTGCCCGATTTGCTCAACGAACGAGCGCTCGATTGGCGTTATGCAGGACAGCCAAACCCGCTGTATAACTACGTGCCGCTCCTGCTCATGACCGGCCTTTTGGTCATGCTGTTTGTGTTCATGATCCGGCGGATGGGCGGCGCGGGCTCGCCGATGGCGTTCGGTCGTAGCCGCGGAAAGCTCTTCGCGCAAGAAGATATCGAGGTCACGTTCGAGGACGTGGCCGGGATCGAGGAGGCCGTTGACGAACTTCGCGAGGTGGTCGAGTTCCTCAAGACGCCAGAGAAGTATCAGATGCTTGGCGGCCGCATCCCCAAGGGCGTGCTGCTGGTGGGCCCGCCAGGTACCGGCAAGACGCTGCTTGCCAAGGCCGTGGCTGGCGAAGCTGGTGTGCCATTTTTCAGCCTTAGTGGCTCCGACTTCGTCGAAATGTTCGTCGGCGTCGGTGCGGCCCGTGTCCGCGATATGTTCCAACAGGCCGAACAAAAAGCGCCCTGCATCATCTTCATCGACGAGCTCGATGCCCTCGGTAAAACGCGCGGCAGCGGCAACATCGGCGGCCACGACGAACGCGAGCAAACGCTCAACGCACTCTTGGTCGAGATGGACGGCTTCAACTCCAACAGCGGCGTCATCGTGATGGGTGCCACGAATCGACCCGAAACGCTCGACGCCGCGTTGTTGCGGCCTGGCCGGTTCGATCGGCACGTACTGGTGGATCGGCCCGACGTCGCCGGCCGCGAAGAAATTATCGAAGTCCACCTGGAAAAAATCAAAGTCGATTCCGACGTCGACATAAAAGCGCTCGCGGCGATCACCAGCGGCTTCGTCGGGGCGGACCTAGCGAACATGGTGAACGAGGCCGCACTGCTCGCCGCCCGCAAAGGGCGCAAGGTCGTCACGATGGCCGACTTCAACGAAGCGGTCGAGCGCTCCAGCGCGGGCCTCGAAAAGAAAAGCCGCATCATGCAGGACGATGAAAAAATGCGCGTGGCCTACCACGAAGCCGGCCACGCACTGGTCGCCTCGTCCCTCCCGAACACCGATCCGGTTCACAAAGTTTCGATCATCCCGCGCGGCCTGGCTGCCCTCGGTTACACGATGCAACGCCCGGAACAGGACCGCTTCCTGATGACACAAAGCGAGCTGGAGAGCCGTATCCAGGTCCTCCTGGGCGGAACCGTGGCCGAGGAATTGACCTTCAGCGATATCTCCAGCGGAGCACAAAACGACCTGGAGCGGGCCACCGAAATCGCCCGCAGCATGGTCATGGATTTCGGCATGAGCAAGCTCGGCCGAATCAATTTCCGCGATTCGAACCGCAACCCGTTCCTCGTCTCCGCATTGGAATCGCCCCGCTCGCAATATCACAGCGAGCAGACGGCCCGCGAAATCGACCAGGAGGTGAAACGCATTCTCGACGAGGCACTGCGCCGAACCCGGCACATTTTGGAAACCCGCCGCGCCGCCTTGGAAGCGGTTAGCCACGCGCTCATCAAGCAAGAAGTGATCGACGCCGTCGAACTAAAACGACTGATCGAAGAAAACTCGGCCAGCCCCATGATCGTCCCCGGCACCGACATGGACGGCAAACGCCGCGCCAGCGCCGCGCCCTCCAAACCGGCCAAGGATATCGACGCTTCGGAAATGGAAAAGGCCGAAGGCTAATATACGATTGACAATTGATTGTGGGGTAGGCTCGTGGCTGCAGCTACACGTTCAGCGAAATCGAAACTGGACGCATTCTCGTGCATCGACCGAGGTGATCGGCTCTTCACCGCGGCGGATTTAAAAGGACGGCCATTATTGTAAGTCCAATCGAAACTAGACGCAGCCGTTTTCGGCAATCAAAATAAAGCTTTGAGCTTTTATTTACCCGGGAATTGCCACGTGCGAATGCGCGTCTTTCCGCCGAACATTGGCTCGCGGTATTTCGAATCGCCACCCGCGTTGATCGGCCTCGGCTTGGCATTTCTGCTCGCCGCGATGTGGTGGCCCCACACACCAGTTCTAACGGCGACGGCACTCATTGCCCTCGGAGCCACCGATTCTGCGATGGCTCGCTTTAAAAGCAGCACGCTGCTGATGCCGATCCTCATCCTCCAAACCTCAATCTACGCCGCTCTCTACGGCCTGCTCATCGGCGCCACTCTTCATGCAGCGGCGTTGCGATCAACGACCGGCGTGGGTGGCTGGACCGCCCTCGATCTGGCACTCAGCTCCATTCCCATGGCTATCGCCCTGCAGCACTTCGTTCGTTGCTTGCGACACGCCCGCCCACCGCATCCATAAGCCCCCCAACCCGTCCAATCGCACCGTTTGGCGCGCGTCTCTAGCCGCATTCTCGGCAAATGCTTTGACCCAGGCCAAAGTTGACATAGGTTTTTAATTGGAGAGGCCGAGAATTCGGTCGCTTCCAACATCGTGAGCGACCCCTGGGCGCGGCAGGAAGCCGTTGCGTTCGAGCCGCCCCGAAGCGCGCGATGTCTCCTCAGCCTGATCTCATCTAACTCGGCTGCTTCGGACGGCAGCCACACCTACTTGCACCGCGCACTCAGAATGCGCGCTGGAGGGTCGCCGTGACGAAAAACACTCGCAAGAAGGGCCGTTCGCTTCAATACGAACCTCTTGAGTCTCGCGAGATGTTGTCCGCTTCCGCCGGATTGAGAAACGGCGTCCTCACAGTCAGTGGAACAAAGTATGCGGAGGCAGTCTATATCAACCAAACCGCCGGTGTCATCTCGATCGCCGGCGTACAGGGCTCCTGGTCGGCCGATCAGGTGAATTCGATCTATATCAATTTGAACAAGGGCGGCGACGTCGTATCGCTCGACAGCCTGGCCCACGGTGGAACCGAAAGCCTGGCCGAAAACGTCGTCATCTCGTCGAACAAAAAAGAGTCGGTTACCGTCCACCTGGCGAATGGCCACGATGTC
>DASZZA010000623.1:0-3795 GCA_035545135.1 Lacipirellulaceae bacterium
GCAAGATAGTTACTATAGTTATGGTGGTTCGTTGCGTTCGGGGAAAGGTGCCCGTCCACGCGCTTATCTTTCAATGAAGCCGAGACTCAAACAAGCGAAGGAAAAACAAGATGGACAAGCTCGCGCAAAATATCCAAGAAGCCTTCCTGAATAATGCCCGTAAAGAGAAAACATTTCTTACCATTTACCTCATGAGCGGCGTTAAATTGTCAGGTCGGATTAAAAGCTTCGACAAATACTCGGTAGTACTCGAAACCAATAATCAGGAGCAACTGATCTTTAAGCACGCTATTTCGACTGTTGTCGTGTCCCGGCCCTTTCATACCGGTGGTGCGTCGAACCATGCTAATGCTACCGGCGCCGCCCCCGCGGCCCCAGTGCCCGAAATCCCAGAGCATTCGCATTAGAACGCCTGTGGTAAGACCCGGCAGGCCCGGCCACTACAATCTCACCGCACGATCCGGTACGTTTTTGTAGGGGCGAAGTCTGCCTCGCTCGCTGAGCCCCGCGTGTAAGCGGTGCTTTTACGCGGTTCTTGCGGCTGTACCGATGCCATCGAGTACCGCAAGGGTTTCCGGTGCCAGGCGCAATGTGGCCGATCGTAGGTTCTCGCGTAAGTGGCCGCGCGACGATGTGCCTGGAATGAGCAAAATGTTGGGAGAGCGGTGTAAGAGCCACGCCAGCGCCACCTGCATGGGAGTTGCTTGCAGCTTCACAGCGGTCTCGTTAAGGGTGGACGATTGCAATGGAGTGAACCCTCCTAGCGGGAAGAACGGCACATAGGCGATACCTTGCGCTGCGAGTTGAGCGATAAAGCGATCGTCTGCCCGGTTCGCGAGGTTATAGAGGTTCTGTACGCACACAATGTCCGTGATTTTTTGAGCCTCGGACACCTGAGCCGCGCTGACATTGCTCAGGCCGAGGTGGCGAATTAGCCCCTGTTCCTTCAATTCGGCTAAAACCGACAGCGGTTCTGAAATGGATGCCTCCGTCGGCCCCGTCACTCCGCCGACACGAAGATTAACCACATCCAGCGCTTCAAGCCCCAGGTTCCTGAGATTGTCGTGAACCCCGTCGATGATCTCCTGGCGAGATAGCGCCGGAATCCACGACTTGTCGTCACCGCGGCGCGCGCCTATTTTGGTGATAATCACAAGACCCTTAGGATAGGGATGAAGCGCCGTTTTTATAATCTGATTGGTCACGTGCGGGCCATAGAAATCGCTTGTATCGATGTGGTTTACGCCGGCGTCCACCGCTTCTCTCAACACGGCGATAGCCTCGTCCACATTCTTCGGCGGACCCCAAACGTGCGGGCCGGCTAGCTGCATCGCGCCGTATCCCATTCGGTTGAGCGTTATCGCGGTGTCTGGAAGTTGGAACATGCCGGCAGTGCTGATCTCTGATGTCATACCTGGTCTCCCGGTCTTTGATGCAAACAACGCTCCTGACGACGTCGTTTTTTCGTAAAAGGGCAAGGCGCCGACTCGCCCGCTGCCAACCCGATGCCGCGCGACAATAGAGATTAGCCGCTTCTCTCGCTTCAAATCAAAGGCATGCAAGAACGTACTCTCATTGTCGGCGTCGATGTCCCGAATGCCGCGAAACACGATGGCGCTGACGCCACTCCCGAGGAGTCTTTAGCGGAGCTTCGTGTGCTCGCCGATAGCGCCGGCGCCGAGATTGTCGACGAAATTCTGCAGCGCCGGCCCGCGCTCGATCCCGCGACTTTGATCGGCTCCGGAAAGGTCGATGAGATACGCCTGCGCGTCGAAGCCGCCGAAATCGACAGCGTGATTTTCGATCACGATCTTTCTCCCACTCAGCTTCGCAACCTGGAACGCAATCTCGGCTGCAAGGTCGTCGATCGCACGCAACTTATTCTCGATATCTTTGCCACTCGCGCCCGTACTCGTGAAGGGCAGCTACAGGTGGAACTCGCTCAGCTCAATTACCTGCTGCCTCGACTTGCCGGACGTGGCACGCAAATGTCTCGCCTCGGCGGTGGTATTGGCACCCGCGGCCCTGGTGAAACACAATTGGAGACGGATCGCCGCCGTATCGGCCAGCGTATCGCGAAGCTGCGCGCCGATATTGAGCGTGTACGCGCCACGCGAGGCACCCAGCGCTCACAGCGCCAGGCCGTGCCGCTTTCCACTGTCAGCCTGGTCGGCTACACAAACGCCGGCAAGTCCACCCTCTTCAACCGCCTCACCGGAGCGGGTGTTCTCGCCGATGCTCGTATGTTTGCCACGCTCGATCCCATCGTCCGCCAGATCCGCCTCCCCTCCGGTCGCCGCGTTCTGCTGAGCGATACCGTCGGCTTCATTCGCAATTTGCCGACAACGCTAGTCGATGCCTTCCGCGCCACGCTCGAAGAGGTAACTGCCGCGGCACTCCTGCTCCATGTGGTAGATGTCACGTCGTCGGTAGCATCCGAGCAGACGACGCATGTCATGCGCGTTCTCACAGAGATCGGCGCCCAGGCAACTCCGCAGATTCTCGTCCTTAACAAAGCCGATCGCCTCGAAAACGCTGGCCTGGATCAAAACCTCGATACCCTGGTCCATCGGATTCTCGGCGAAACAGCCCGCCAAAATGAGACCGACGCTGTTATCGTCTCCGGCCAAACGGGGCAGGGAATTGACACACTTCTTGAAACCATCGACCGTAAGATTGGTCTCGATCCCGTCGCGCGTCAGAAATTCCGCCTTCCTTTGGGTGAAGGGCGCGCCTTGCATTTGCTCTATGAGCGCGCGGCCATCGTTTCGCGCGAATATTCCGACGAGTATTGCGAAGTCGTAGCCGACGCTCCCCAGTCGCTTCGAACCCTGCTTG
Source organism: Lacipirellulaceae bacterium (assembly GCA_035545135.1). GTDB lineage: Bacteria > Planctomycetota > Planctomycetia > Pirellulales > Lacipirellulaceae > JABDGM01. The sequence continues at coordinate 2,839 of DASZZA010000623.1, forward strand.
CCCGATTCGCAGTGCCCTAGTGGGCGGCCAATGAATTGCGTAAATTGTTCTATAGTTTGATTACGGCTGCATGAATCTCCCGAACGCACTCACCCTAACGCGCATCTTCCTGGTGCCTTTACTGGTGGCCGCGTTAGTACTGCAAAACTTGCGTATCGAGGTCCACGGAGCCATGCTGGTTGCCAACGACCTCTTTGCATTCGCGGTTTTCTGGGCCTGCGCGATCACCGACATGCTCGACGGCTACCTTGCCCGCCGTTGGGGGCAGGTAACCACCGTCGGGACTCTTCTCGACCCTATTGCCGACAAACTTCTGATATCCGCCGCGCTCATCTCGCTTGTGCAAATTCGCCTTTTACCGGGTTGGATGGCAATTCTTATCATCAGCCGTGAATTCGCCGTTTCCGGTCTCCGCAGCATCGCAGCCGCGGAAGGCTATACCATCGGTGCCAGCGACATCGGCAAGACAAAAATGGTGAGTCAGGTTTTCGGTGTTTCGCTCGTGATGCTGTCACTTCGATGGCCGAAGCTCGCGCCCTGGGCCCTGGGAGCCATGTGGATAGTTGTCGTCTTTTCCGTCTGGTCCGCTGTCGATTATTTTCGCCGCTTCTGGGGGCGAGTCGATTCGAGCATCAAACTTCGCCGCCGCCGCGAGCTGCTGCAACTGGAGCGCCGCAAACGCAAATTGGAGCGCGCCCAAAAAGCCGCCGCCCGGGATGATGTCACTTCGTCTATTGGTTGAAAACCACGGCGGGGAAGAGCCGCAGGCTGGAAACTAGTTTTGGCTGCACGATTTTGTATTGATCATCCCTGGTAAAAACCACCGTGCGTACTTGGCCGCGCTCTCCTAGCGGACCTAAATCCCGTCCATTAAACACCACCGTCACGCCGCCGGCGTTGCCGGTCCGCATCCGCGCCATTTCCCGCCCTTCAAACACCTTTATCTGTGCCGGCTCC
>DASZZA010000624.1:0-3259 GCA_035545135.1 Lacipirellulaceae bacterium
AGCCGCACGCGCCGCTTTGTTCGATTACATCGAAGCGTTTTATAATCGCACCAGACTCCACTCCAGTCTCGGTTACGTCAGTCCTGACATGTTCGAGTCCACACTAACCTAAACGAAATTACCTCGAATCCCTGTCCGAGGAATTAGGGGAAGCCCAGCCAGACCCTTTAAGATCCCCCTGTTCAGATTTCCCCGAATTTAGGCCGATCCTTTCAAACTTTTCGTTTATCAGAAAATGACGTCGTCACCTGCAAAAAGCATGCTGCTCATGAACGCGGTAATCGCTGTCATATATCTCTTGATGGCGGCGAAGTGGTGGTGGCTGCCATCTGAACTAGCCGACATTCCGGGCGCGAGCGGAGGTTCACCTTTCATCTGGCTTCTCGTGAGCTGTTACACACTGGCGCCAGTTGCGCTACTCAATCTCGGTTTCTTGGCGAGGCACATTTATGTTTATGCGAAACGAAAAGAGCCCTGGCTGAGCCGGGCGGCGCTGGCCTCTCCCCTGATTTGGATTGTCGCCGTGTATGTTGATTTTTTGCACCATTGAAGAATCCGTGGGCGAGCGATCCAAAGATGACATGGGGCGGACAAGCGAGGCGCGAGACGCCAGGCTGTCCGTGCAATGACATCAACGAATGATATCCAGACAGAGACCGGCGTTCGCGCCGGAGTAATCAAGCTCGGGTTGGACGTTCACGCCAGCTCGATTGTGGTGGTGCGGCAGATCGACGCTCAGGTAGCGCAGCCGGCGCAGCGTTTCACGCCAGAGCAGTTCCCCGCGTTCGTGCAGCGGCAGCTGGCGAAGGCAGAGGCGGTGCACAGTTGCTACGAGGCCGGGCCGTTGGGCTACGTGCTGCATCGGCGGCTGACCGCGATGGGGGTGCATAACCTGGTCGTGCGCCCCCGGGACTGGAGCAATTACGGCGAGCGAGTGAAGACCGACAGCCGCGACGCGAACGCGTTGTGCTCGTGCTTGGATCGCTATCTGGTCGGCAATCGCGGGGCCCTTGCCGTCGTGCGGGTGCCGAGCGAAGCCGAGGAAGCGGCGCGGGCCGTCGGCCGGCAGCGACAGGCTCTATCGCACGAACGGGTGCGGCTAACGCTGCAAGGCAAGAGCGCCGCGTTGCTGCGCGGCTACACGTTGCCGAAGCAGTGGTGGGAGCCGAAGGTGCTCGTCACGCTGGAGCTGCCAGCCGAGCTCATGGCGCAACTGCAGATCTGGCAGCGCGTGCTTGTCAGCCTTGATGCCGAGTTGCAGGCGCTCACCGTGCGCCTGCAACAAGCGGCGCCTGCAGGGCTGCCGCTCGGCCTTGGCCCGATGACCTGGGAGTTGCTCCAGCGCGAGGTCGGCGACTGGCATCGCTTTCGCAATCGCCGGCAGGTGGCCAGCTACACCGGCTTGTGTCCGAGCGAACACTCCTCCGGCCAGTCCCGCCTGCAAGGCCGCATCAACCGGCACGGCAATCCCCGCGTGCGCCACCTGCTGATCGAGGCGGTGTGGCGGCTGTTCAAGTTCCAGCCTCATTACCGGGCGATCGCGAAGTGGGCCCCGGCGTTGACGGCCTTGAAGATCAGCGGAGCGCGCAAGAAAAAGATCATTGTCGCCATCGCCCGGCAACTCGCCGTCGACCTGTGGCGGATCGCCACGGGCCGCACCACCGCAACCGCGCTGGGACTCCAGACCAACTGACTTTGGAGCGGCGGGCCGTCCGCACTGTCCCCTGGGTATGCTTCGCCATGCCCGTGTCCAAAGATGGGACGGCCCGTCACTCCTTCGCGCCTACCTTGAATCGATCATGATGCGCTGCGGCCTCGAGCCGCACGCGCGGATAGCAGGCTAAGGCCCGGTCGCTGACCGCCGCCGTTCGCGAAGGAGCCGCTTCATTCCTTCTCCATGCCCTCAATCTTCAAACCGCCTTGAAGAAGGCTTGACGACGTTTTCCCCATAGCAGGGGTCTGGTCGCTAGTTTGCTAGTTTTTTGAGCAAAAATAGCGCGACGTTTCCTCCGCCCTACACTATGGCTCCCTCGTATCTCCATCTCGGCGTCCCGAGCTCCTTGCGCGTCTATCTTTCCCAGCTTTCTCGCCCTCACTCCTAGCAGACTAGCGGCCCGACCCATGTCATCTTCGGGTTGGCCCGCCCGACCCGATCCAGCCCCCCGCAAAATCAATGCAGAGCGACGTCACCATTTCCCTACGCGCCGTGGTCGAGAGAGATATTCCGTTTTTAGAGTCGCTCCGACGCACCACGATGCGACAGGTCATCGAGAATCATTATCCTTGGAGCGACGCAGCTCAGAGAGAACGGGTTTTATCCCACTTAGAGTATGCAAGGATCATATCATGCGAAGGCTCAGATATTGGCCTATTAAAGGTCGTGTCCAGTGATACGGAGATCCACCTGAGTCAGGTGCAGATATTGCCAGCTTATCAAGGAAGAGGGATTGGCCGCAGGCTGATTCGGAAGATCTTGGAGGAAGCCGCATCCTCCAAGCTCCCGATCACGTTGCACGTCCTCCGAAGCAATCGAGCAATCTCGCTCTATCGCGCTCTAGGTTTTGTAGTCTCTAAGGAAGATGAGCATTTCCTCTTCATGCAGTGGACGCCAAAGCAAGAAGACCTCAAGCAGTAGGAATGAGCGACCGTAAGCGGTCAGGCCGGGCTTTTCGGGTGAGGCACATCGTAAAAGATCAACTCCGTAAAATCCGGCCGAGTTTTGTGGATGCTGTGCATCGCGGAAAATGAACACACTCGTCGCTGGATTAATCGCGGGGTTCTGCGGCTTCCTCCAGCTATTCGCGATCATGCTGATCGAGATGCAGGACGAAAAAGAGAAGAGCGGCGCACTCGTCAGCGACGCCGTCTTCCCGCTGTTTGCGCTGCTAGTAATGACGGAAATCATGTGCGTCATGGCTCTCTCTATGTATCGTATTGCTCCGTGGCTGCTGCGAGTCACAGGCGACAAATGGGAGGCGGACCGAGTTACCGCGGCGAAGAAAAGATACGGCGCTATTTTGCAGCGTACTGCAGTCATTGCTCCTCTGGTGCGGCGCATCGTCGTTATGGTGGACGCCCGGGCGTTTTCGACCAGTCTCGCCTTGTCGCTCGGCGTCGCACTCGCTGCGTTTCTCGTCCCGAAACCAAAGATATGAGGAAAGAGCCCAACCAATCGCCAGAGCCAACGCGGCTGCGCCGCGTGACTCATCTGTAACGATCGGCGAAAGATGGTTCATCGTAACGTTAATCAAAAGTCATG
>DASZZA010000625.1:0-3910 GCA_035545135.1 Lacipirellulaceae bacterium
GGGCGCCGCATTTTGCTGCGTGGCGTGCACCATGTCGGGACCGAACGATTTCATCCAGAGATACTCGCCGTAGACGAAGCAGCGCTGACGAAAGAAGTCGGTACACGGCGTCAAGCAGCAATTCACGGGGTTCGCGCAACATCCGTTGTTGCAACCGAAGTTCCCTTCCTCGGCCATGGGCGTACCGATCATTTCCGACTCGTCAAATGGCGCCGCGACCGGTTCCTCGAACGGTTGCTCGTCGACCGATTTGACGAGAGACACGGGCCGAGATTTGGCGGCGGACGGCATGCGAACCGGTTCGCGATCCAAAGACGAGGTCGGTTCGCGATCGACCGCGGAGGTCGGTTTGATCGACGTTTGCTTAGCAGGCTTTTTTACCGGCTTTTTGGCCGGCTTTGGCGCCGGTTCCTGGGCAGAATCATCATCCGCACGGCCGGCTGAAGCATCGACGGACTCGTCGGTCGATTCGTCGATCCGCTCGAGTGTCAGCTCTTCGATTGGCGCCGCATCACGTGCCCGTGCTATCGCGCGCGCCGCGATCGAGGTGGCCGGGTCGGCCCAAGCTAGCGGAGTCAGCAAGCCCCATAGAGAAAGGGCGATCGTCGCCTTGGTAAACATCCCATCCCCCCCCGGAGATATTGGCAGACCGGCAGAACCGGAATAATCGCTATGCGCGATACAGCCACTATCGTCCGCAAAGTCTGCCGCTCTTTAGCTCCTTTGCGAGGTCCGACCGTCGGGGAGTGCAATTTCGGCCGGGACCGCCGGAATTCAACCATTGACCGCTGAGTTCAACTCGACCGCTGCCGGCGACCGTGCCGGCCGCGGACCACGGCGTACGAATCGATGATGTTGAACTGCGCGGACTGATTGGCGCCGGTGGTATTCGAAACGAAGGCTGCTGACTGCCCGCTGATCAACATCGTGGCCGAATCACCGGCGGCCCGTTTACCGCCAAGCGCGAAGGAGAGCCTGCCGGTGCCCGGCACATGGAAGGTCGTTCTTCCCCCGGCCGAGCGATATACTCGACGTTCATCCTTTGTCCGGGCCGGAGACTCTGCGATGCGACGCCTCAACAGCCGAAGGTCCACAGCGATTTATTTGATTTGCGTTGCGCCCGTGCTCGTTGCGTGTGCCCATCCGAGTACGGCTGAGGATGCTCTTCCAAAAACGGCAACTGCGAAACTTGACCAATTTGGTGATCCACTGCCCGCCGAAGCCCTGTTCCGTTTCGGCATCCAAAGATTCCGGCCTCCATCGGGCGTTGATGAGCTGGCCCTGTCTCCCGACGAAAAAATCGTCGTTACGCAAGGTAATGAGCTAATTGCCTGGGATACCGCCACGGGCAAGGAGCTGTGGCGATCGAGCGGCGTCGAGGGGGGCTTCCATTGGATTGCCGCATCCTATGGAATCCGCTCCCTGGCATTCGCAGCGAAGGACAGCCAGACGTTTTACATGCTGAGTCGGACAGGACAAGTCCTCGCCTGGAACGCGACCTCGGGCGATCACAAAACGCTGCCCATCAAGGTGGGCAATCAACCCGACCAACAAAGTTCACGCTGTGTCGCCATCGATGTCACGTCCGATGGGAACATCTTTGCCCTCGGCTCCTCGTTGGGAGTGACCGTCTGTCGCCGCGGCGGCGAAATTCTGTTCCAGGTCAAGAATGAGCCCAAAGAAAAACTCGACATGAATGCGGGCGATCGCCTGAAATTCGGCGGGCACTTCAGTTTTGTGCGATTTTCTCCTGACGAAAAAATGCTGGCCGTCGTAACGAGCGACACTCCAGAAGCCATCCGACTATTCGACGTAACGACCGGTACGGAAGTGCGGAAGATTGGACTGACGTCGCGGCTCGTGCGGCTGGCGTTTTCCCCTGACGGCAAACACATCGTCGGAACGGAGCGGGACGTTGCCGCGCGCATGTATTCCGTCGATACCGGAGATCGAATCTGGGAGCGAGTCATTCCGCCCAAACGAAACTCTGAAAATTACCTGTCCGCAGTCGCCTTCAGTCCCGATGGCAAGACGATCGCCGTCGGGGCTCCCCTGGGTAACGACGAATGGATTTATTTGCTCGATGCGGAGACAGGCGAAGAATCGGGTAAACTCGTGGGCCACGCCTGGAAGCCCTGGGCACTCGCCTTTACCGCCGACAGCAAGATGTTGTACTCCTCGGGCTGGGATGCAACGGTTCGCCGCTGGGACCTGGCGACGCGCAAACAGGTTCCTCTGCCCGAGGGTTTTCAAACGACCGGCGCAACAGCCGCATCGCCGGACGGACGACTGCTTGCGTTTCAAGACGACTCGAGCCGAATTCACGTGGTCGATGCTGCGACCGGCGCCGAGCAAAAAGTATTACGATTGCCGCCTATCGCATTCTCGCAATTGAAGTTTTCTCCCGACAGCACGGTCCTGGCCGGCGGCGGATCAGGTGGCGACGATATTCACGCGGTGCTTTGGCTATTGAAAGACGACAAGGTAATTCGTCATTGGCAGTGGCCGAAAGGTCGCGATCCGCATTCGACCGTTGAATCACTTGAGTTCTCGCCGGATGGTACGCGTGTCGCGGTGGCCGTCTTTCGGCAATCGCTCGCCCATATTTGGGACGTGGAGCAGAATGCCAAGCTGGCAGAAATGATCCACGACAGTATTTACGGTCTGTCGTTCAGTGCCGATGGTGAGACGCTGCTTACTGCCGGATGGGACTCGATCGTGAGGTTGTGGGACGCTGGAACTGGAGCGTTGCAGCGTGAGCTCGACGTCAAGGAGGCCGTCCAGAATAAGACCGACCTGCGAATGTATACCGTATGCGCGTCTCCCAATGGGGATGAGTTTGCGACCGTTCACATGGATGGCAAAGTTCGGGTCTGGCGAATGGATGACCTGAAGCAGCGCAGCGCGTTTCAAGCTCCGCGCGTGACCTATGGAACGATGAACTATTCGCCGGATGGATTGTGGATTGCGATCGGGGGATCGGATGGAAGCGTGTCGGTACGGAACCCGGTCAATGGCGCAGAGGTGTGGAAGGTTCCCGGCCACAAACATTACGTCTACACGGTGAATTTCGGACGCGACAGCCGCACCGTGTTCAGCGGTGGCGAAGACGGCGTGTGCTATCTTTGGAATTTAAGGCGCGACCACAAGGCTCCAAAAGAGCTGTCGCAGCTTTGGGACGAATTGTCAGGTGAAGATAGCGCGATCGCGTTGCAGGCAATGCTTTTGCTTGCCGAGGAACCGGAGCAGGCAGTGGCGTTCCTTGGTGAACATTTGCGGCCGGTGAAATCGATTTTCGATTTGAACAGCCGCGGTGAAGGAGAGTCGTCGGAGGATAGTCAGCGACGACAACGACTCGAAAAACTCCTGATCAAGAAGGATGCCGGGGTCGAAAGTCGCCATGCCGTCCAGCGAGCGATTTCTGTTCTCGAGCAGGTGGGAACGGATGACGCTAGAAAATTGCTGGAGGACCTCGTCGCGAAGGATCCCGATGCGGAACTCGCGGCGATTGCTCGCGCGTCACTCGGTAGGATTGGTCACAATCGACGGTAGGCCGCCTGCGCGCCGAGGCAGGGGCCGTCGCCACTGAGCGGACGGCGTTCGTGGCGATAATCAAAGGCCGTGCCGGACGCGTGAAGCTAGTGCAACGCTTCCACGATTTGGTCGCGTGGCGGTTCCCTTCGCGATCGCACGCACTTCACCGTGGCGAGGTCTCTGAGTTGACGCAGAAAAGATGCCTTTCGCCGCGGATCAAAATGCCGCTGGAGGCCGGGACAGGCGAACTGATCACGGACTCGGCCATGTCGTTCTCGGACAACAATTCGAACTTGTCATTGGCGACACTCGCGACGAACACGGTCCCGTCCTCGCGCGGCGCGTAGAGCTTTTCGCCGGCAACGAGCGGTGACGC
>DASZZA010000626.1:0-8661 GCA_035545135.1 Lacipirellulaceae bacterium
CGATTGAGTGGAAGAGGGTGGGTGGAACTTTCAACGCCGCGGACCGCGGAAAGGTGTTTGAACTCGGTTTTCAGATCTTCGGTCCCAGCTTGCCGCAGGACGGGCCAACTGCACATTCGACGATTCAGATTACAAGCTTAGCACCGGTCCCAGAGCCCTGTACCGTTGTGCTGCTTGGAGCGGCGGTTTTTGGCGGCATTGGATTTACTCGCAAACGGCGACGCTAATTGACGCGACGAAACTTGCGAGCAGCTCGCACGGCTAAGCTCGTTATTTACAACATTACCCTTGCGGCCGCCCGACCAATGACAACGGTCGAGCGGCCGCGCGTTTTTCGATTCGACTAGCGTAGTAATGGGGCGCCGTACGCGTCGCGTACCACGCTGTGCAATTCGTCTTCGTTCCACTTGGGGAGATGCAGCAATGCGACAAGCTAAATGGATTGCTACCATTTGCGGATTTGTGGCCTTTGCGTTCCTGATTCGCCCAGCCCACGCGCAACCCGGTCATGCACCTTTTACCTTCGCGCCATTTGAAATCGACGACTATGAACGAAGCTTGGCGCCGAATGGCATAGTGGGCGCTACGGTCGTTGATATAGGTGTTGTTCCCGGTTATCACCCTGCGGCTGTTGCGGCCGGAATGTCGGTCGGCTACAAGACCGGTGCGCCCGTTTATTTAGAAGACTCGGCTTCCACCTACGAGCAGTATGGCGGGATTCTCAATCACGTGGGCGGTGGTTCCGTTACGCCGACGAACTTCGAGGATATCTTTCCCGGAGGTACTGCGGTTTCGCCGGACAGCTTTCCGAACGGCGGCGCGGGACGGAATCAGCCCAATACGCCATCCTCCTATAACGGCACCAAGATTAGTTTAGTTACCAGGACCGACGCCAATACGGGAGACGACGTGGGTATTACCAGCGGCAACCAGGCACTGCGGGTAAGTATGCTGAATGTGCATCAGGGGGATTCAGGCACGTCATTCGACCGACCTGTCGCGCTGGTCATCAAGCCCACGGACTTTTGGGGAGTGGCCGATTCACGTTTCAACACATTCGAAACGGTGCGAAGCAATCCCAGCCAATACAGTGTTTCGATTGACGTGACGTTTCTCGCCAACGAAATCCCCGATACATTCGACCCCACCTCAGGACCGTTTATTCGGCTTGGATTCTATTCAGCTCATGCCGGGTTATTTAGCGAATCGCCTACGGACGTGTTGCAAAGCCCTCCATCGCTAGTATTCGGAAATGTGGACGACGACGGGGACGGACTACCCAATTTCAGTGATCCTGACTATATCGACCCCAATAATCCGGTGAATCTACCGGGGCACAATGTACCAGGAGTCATCCAACGACATTATGTGTTTCCCGCATCCGCGATGCTGTGGCCATCGTCTTCATTGGCGGGGGTGACGGATCTGGGAAATCGAGCGGCTAACGGCGGGTTGAGCGATGCGTATGTCATGGGCTTCGTATTCAACGGCGGATGGGCTCAGAACACCTCGGCGTCGTTCATCGTGGACAATTTCGAGTTCATTCCTCGGAACCCATTGGACCACGCCGATTTCAATCACGACGGCGTGCTGGATGCTGCCGATTGGCAGATACTCATCAACAGTCTCAACGCCACGACGCCAAAAACGTTCGAGCAGGGCGATATCGGCTCGAATCCGGACGAGACGAGCGTTTCCCCTGGCATAGTTGACTTTGCCGATTTTTCGCGCTTTGAAGAGATTTGGGACGCGAACCATGGTACCGGATCATTCAACCAGCTCTTAGCCGGAGTGCCGGAGCCTGCGGCGATTCTTCTCCTCGTGATTGGTGCCGGAGCGATGATGACACGCCATCGGTTCCGACGAAAATTGCATACGATTATCCCGATTGTGGCAGCAATGCTCCTCTTAAAAGCCGCACCGGTTTCGGCGGCGCTTTCGAACACTTTACTGTTTGGTTTCGAACCGCCGCCGGATCCCAACCTACAGCATTGGACGGCAGCCGGAGACGCAGCCAACACGACGATGCCGCCGGTGGTATCCGCTGACGCATCATCGGCCACCGGAGCAACGCAAGCCAGCACCCGGTCGTTAAAAATCACGCAGAACGGGTCGGGCTTTAGTTGGGATGCAGCGGTTTCTATTTTCGGCAGCCAATCGGGTCTGCCCGATCAGGCAACTGCCTTCAATAACGCTCTGGACACCGGGGCCGGCAACTACGTGCTGGAGATGGATGTGACGTATCGCGACGCCGGGATACCGCCGGCATCCTTCGTGAACATGTCGGCGAGGTTAAGTGCCGGCAGTGGCTCGACCGATCAAGTCGACAATTTAGCCCTCGCCGGCGATGGTACAGGCCCCATTCCGGATCAAACGATTCCAGTTTCTATTCCACTGAGCATTGCGCCAATCAACACAGGTGACAGCGTTCTTTCCGTACCCGATCAGAGTTCCAAGGCCGGCTTTTATAACATCGAATTAGGATTCAATGGCGATTGGGGCAGTGGGTCTGCCGCAACATTTTACGTGGACAACATCCGCTTGCGCCAAGTCACGCAACCGCCGCTCCTGACACTGGAGGTAAATACAACAACCGGTCAGGCCAAGATACGCAATACGGCTGGTGAAGATTCAGGCACCGGCCCCGTCGTGTTTGACTACTACGAAGTTAAAAGCGCGAACGCTCCGGCCAATGGCGACTACAACAACGATGGAGTGGTGGATGGCGCCGACTACGTCGTTTGGCGCAAGAACCTCGGTGCGTCCGTTACGCTGCCGAACGATGCGACACCCGGAACAGTTACGCAGGCCGATTACGATGACTGGCGGGCGAATTTCGCCAGCACAGGTCAAAGCCCCTCGCTGAACCCCGCAGGCTGGAACAGTCTGGATGCGCAGAATACGGATGCGGTCGATGGATCAGATGCCGGCACAGTCGCGGGCGACAGTCTGCTGGAAGGGTGGGACAAATCCGGTTCGCCCAGTGCGTCGGCCCTCTCCGAGGCCTTCTTGAATGGAAGCTCCACTTGGGATACCAATGAAACACTTTCAATCGGCGACATCTACACGCCAGGTGGTCCGCAGAATCTTGTGTTTCGCTACCGCGAACCCGACCGGCCCGGATTCCTCAGAACGGGTTTGGTGACCTATGTATCATCGGGACTCGGCAGCAGCACCGGGGTTCCCGAGCCAAGCACGGTAATGATCGTAGGAGTGGCACTGATTTCGGTTTTGGGCTGGCGGCCGCGGGGCTTGGAATCCGGTAGCGCGGCGAGCTAGGCGCCGGTTTGGACGGCTGATCGCTCGGCACCTGGTTTCCTCTCCGCCCAATTTTTCCGGCCCACGTCGCGGTCCGACTATGGCGTATGCATTCGCACGATTTACTGCGTGCTGAAATCGATTGAAAGAATTCACTTGGCAACCTGGTAGCGTCGTGTTATCATTTGCTCAAGTGCTTTAACGCAGCGGTTTCTGGTCAAATCGGGGACTGCATTCGAGGAGGCGGGACATATGCGCAATGATTACGTCGGACAGTGGCGACGTTCATCGGGCGGCTTCACCCTCGTCGAACTTCTTGTGGTGATCGCCATTATTGGCATCCTGGTGGCGCTGTTGCTGCCGGCGATCCAAGCGGCGCGTGAGGCGGCTCGGCGCACCCAATGCCAGACGAACTTGCACAATCTGTCGCTTGGCGTTTTGAACTACCATGATGTCCACAAGACGTTTCCCTATGCGATTTCGAACCCGCTCAATCCGACAACTGGCAAAAGCGAATATACCACTGGCCAGCAGATGACCGCATCTACGGCCAAGCTATACGCAAACTGGGCGATTCAAATACTGCCGCAGATTGAAGAGCAAGCGCTTTATGACTCATTCGTTTTGTATGAGGAAGTAGCGGGAACGGCGCTAAACGATTTTCCGAATCGTACTCCGCGAGGTACGCAGTTACAGGTGATGCTGTGCCCATCGGACGAAGGGCGTGGCCAGTATTGCTCGATGAGCAATGGAAACTGGGCCCGTGGGAACTACGGCTTGAACGTGGGGCTTGGTTTCATTTGGGATCAATTAGATGAAACTGCAACGAGATACCCTTGGCGCCTTCGGTGTGGACGAGGCGTCGCGACCGTCAACAAGGGCGCAAAGATTTCGCAGATCGAAGACGGAACGTCGAAGACAATTATGCTGGCCGAATTGCGCGTCGGACTGAGCGATAAAGACCGCCGGGGCACCTGGGCCATGCCCATGGTTGGCTCGAATCTTGTGGAGGAGACCGCATCGAACTTTGGCGGCCCCCCCAACGACTGTGCTCCGGGCAACGATGATATCACGGATGAAGCCGCGATTGAAGCCGACGTGGGTATCGCTCGGCTGACCGCCGAGTGCATGACGATGGGGTGGGATAATAGCGCGTCGGTAACCGTTCGCAGCCGCCATCCAGGGGGCGCGTACGTCGCGTTGTGCGATGGCAGTGTGCGCTTCATTACCGACAACATCAATTGCGTTCGGCTTGGACCTGGATATACCGACCCCACTACCGGTATGTGCCCCGATCAGGAGGCCGAATTCGGTGTCTGGCAGCGGATCAATAGCGCAAACGACGGATTCACACTGGATGGGACCGAATATTGAAGCTGAAATGTGTCGTTCTTTTCCAATCGCGAGTTCAGTGAACTGTTATCTGCGGTTTGTGCTCATCGCCTTAGTTATCGCCTTCTTAGCCGGATGTGGGAGCGGCACCCCGTGGTCGCCTGTGCCGGTTACCGGGAAAGTGACCTATGAAGATGGCAGCGTCATTCCAGTTAAGTCGATGAAGCTCTACTTCTCGCCGCAGACCCCGCCCAAGGACCCAAAAACGTACCCGCGCGAGGGTGTTGCCATCATCGACGTTGCCACTGGTTCGTTTCAAAACGTAACCACATACAAATACAACGACGGATTGATCCCCGGAAAGCACAAGGTGATGGTGGTGGCATACGACGGTGAACGCACGCTCTCGCCGAAGGTGCCAAAGAAGTGCGCTTCCTTCAGCACCACGCCCATCGTCATCGACACGGCCACATTGCCTCTCGAAATCAAAGTGCCCAAACCTAAATGAACCGCCCATCGAGAACAGGTTGCCGCGAGGCGCATCACTCCGATGTATACTGAATTCTTCAGACTGTGATCTTGAGCGGCGACCGCGCCTAACCCAGGTTCCCACGCGTCGGGCTTTAGCCCATGCAACCGACCATCAACGCCATCGGCACTGTAAAGGTAAGGGTCGTGACAAGAAGCGCGCTACTTGTTGTGCTCGCCACTGATTTGGTCGTCGCCGGGATCGTGCATGCCGCTCCGGCTTACAACGGCATGTCTTACACTTCGTTTGGTAAGGATGTCCTCGCCTCCTCAGCATCCGACCAGTCGCTGCTCAATTTGTCCCTGGTCGGTACCGACACGGTTGCGCTCAACTTCTGGTGGTTTCAGCCGTCGGTCTCGGCCAACTCGATGGCTGAGGACTTCACCCGTTATAGCTCCACGATGAGTTCAGTCGAGCACGCTATCGATACGATCCACAGCCTAGGCATGAAGGTGTTGCTAAAGCCGATGCTGGATGTTTCCGACGGCACATGGCGGGCCTATATCGACCCGAGCGATAAGGGCCAATGGTTCGCCAATTACACGAATTTCATCGGGTCGTTCGCCGATATGGCCCAGTCGAAGGGTGTTGAGCTTTTAAGTATCGGCTGCGAAATGAACACATTGGAGCAATCCGCTAACAACTCGTACTGGACCAATCTCATTTCCGATATCCGTTCGCGCTACAGCGGAAAGCTGACCTACGCCGCAAACTGGAATTCGATCGACCAAAACGTCGGTGGTTACCAGAATGTACCATGGTGGAACCAACTCGATTACATCGGCATCGACGCGTATTTTCCGATCGCCAGCTCGAATAATACGACTTTGTCCGGATTGACGACCGCCTGGCAGAATCAGGCGAATTCTATCGATAGTTGGCGAACCGCCAGCGGATTTACGAACAAGCAGGTGATATTTACCGAGGTCGGCTACCAATCGGCCGACGGTGCGGCAAAAGCACCATGGGGCGTCAGTGGCTCGCCAACTTTGGATCTTCAAGAACAGGCCGACGCCTATCACGCACTACTTTCGGTGATGACAACCAAAGCTTGGTGGGATGGCGCATTCTGGTGGAACTGGGAAACAAACCCGTTTGCCGGCGGCAGCAACGACACCGGTTTCACGCCGCAGAACAAACCGGCACAAAGTGTTCTGCAACAGTATTACGGTGGGTCGGGCCCGGCGCCGCCGCCCCACGGGGCGCCGACGCAATCGTTTTTCTCCTGGGAAAGTGGCGCCGAGGGTTGGCAAGTACCCAGCTTTCACGACAGGCCTGCTTCGGTCGCGCAGGCAACTAAAGGAGCCACGGCCGGCCAGCATAGCTTGGCAATAACTCAAACCGGCAGTGGATTCAGTTGGGATGCCTACGTCACGCTAACCGGCGACGCGCTCAATGCCTTTTCGCTGGCTCTGGCGGATAATCACGCCAATTATCGGCTCGATTTCGATGTGACGTACGATACCACTTCGATTCCGCAAAATGTGGTCAGCTTTCTCAACGAGTCGATTGCCATCCAGAACGCGGCCGGAAATTGGTCGCAGGTCGACAGCGTCGGCGGCACCAACGGCCGCACGAATCAAACGATCCACGTCGCCATTCCGCTTACCAGCTGGTCAGGGCTGACGGCAGGCTCGAACTCGTACACGATCTATTTCGCACTCAATGGCGACTGGGGATCGTCTAGTGCCACTGTTTTTTTTGACAACCTGACGCTCGTCAACCTGACCGCACCGCTGACCGGAGACTTCAATCACGATGGTCAGGTGGATGCTGCCGACTATACGATCTGGCGAAAGACGCTCGGCTCGTCCACCAACCTCGCGGCTGACGCCAATCTCAACAGCGTTGTCGATGCGCTCGATTTCCAGCTTTGGAGATCAAACTTTGAGGCGTCCGAATCGAGCGGCTCGGGCGCCATAGCAAATGTCGCCGTCCCGGAACCGGCAACCTGGCTGCTAGTGTTCATCGTGGTAATGGTCTCGATCGGCGCTCGCCGGTGGAATGCCTCATCTTAGGTGAAAAAGGCGGCACATCTTTACTAGAGATGACGTAAACTCTGCTGATTGGTGTGTTCGCTGATTGCGTAAGCCTGTTTGAACAATCACATGGCTTTCGACTTCTTCACTTTAGTGCGGATGTGTGGGAACACATGGCCAGAACGTGAATCCCGGTCCTGGAGACCGCTCCGACCCAGCAAAGCCGGAAGTTGGTCTGGATGAAGCCGAATTGTCTGCGTTATCGCGGCCCGATCAAGCCGATATTCGCGGCCGGCGTCGCTTACTGTAAGGTACTTGGTGATCGACTTGGCAGGCAGATTGGGCTTGGGTAGAATTTCGGTTCACGGAAGGTTCCTTGGTCCGGCCAAGGCTGGGGCTGGTTGAGGGCACAAGTTGTGGGTTTAGAGTTGGCGGACACAATAAACGAATCGCGGTCTCCCTAACCCCGACCCGAAAGTCCATGGGATTTGGGTACGGATTAAATCCCTACCCATTCCCAGCGCAATCCGCTTGGAACTGTTTCGAGAAGAGGCAAAAAAATAAGGGGGTTATTTCACGTGCGGGTGTAGCTCAGTTGGTAGAGCACAACGTTGCCAACGTTGTTGTCGTCGGTTCGAATCCGATCACCCGCTCTTGTGTGAGCCGTTAGCTGTTAGCTTTTGGCTATAAGCCGGGATCGCGACAGAGGATTTTTTGGCTTCTAGTCAACAGCTAATGGCCAATAGCTTATGTAGTGGCCCGCGCTTTTGGGGATCAAAGGGCGCGGGCCGTTTTGCTTTTCGCGGCCAATAACAAGGTAGTCGGGCACATGGCGTTCGAACGACTCAGAGATGAAATGATGCCGGAAGCGATGCCGTCGGCGAAGGTAGCGGACGAGAACGACGGCAAGGAAGAAGAAAAGGAACCGCAAAAGCTGGATCTCGAGGTTCAGGTAGAGAGTCCCAGCGCGTGCGAACGGCACGTTACGGTGACCATTTCTCGCGCGGATATCGACCGCTACTTCGACGACGCGTTCGGCGAGATGATGCCGACGGCGGCCGTGCCGGGGTTCCGGATTGGCCGGGCGCCGCGCAAGGTGGTCGAACACCGGTTTCGGGATGAAGTATCGGAGCAGGTAAAGAGTTCGCTGTTGCTCGACAGCCTGGAGCAGATCAGCGACGAGGAGCGGTTCACGGCGATAAGCGAACCGGATTTCGATTTGGAAGCGGTCGAAGTGCCCAAGGAAGGCCCGATGACGTTTGAGTTCACGATCGAAGTGCGGCCGGAGTTTGATCTGCCACAGTGGAAGGGGCTGAAACTGAATCGGCCGGTGCATGAGTTTACGGACGCGGACGTCGACGAACAACTCGAGCAGATGCTAGCTCGGTACGGGCAGTTAGTGCCGTACGACGGGGCGGCGGCCGATGGCGACTACGTGTCGGTCAACATAATATCCGCGGCGGATGGTCGTCAGGTTGCTCGTGAAAATGAGGCGGTGATGCGCATTCTGCCGACGCTTAGCTTCCGCGACGCGCGGCTGGATGGATTCGACAGGTTGATGGA
>DASZZA010000627.1:0-6398 GCA_035545135.1 Lacipirellulaceae bacterium
GTTGACATGCCCGGCAGATCGACGCCCCCCGAGAAAAAGGATCCGAATACCGTTTTCGCGATCAGCCCGCCAAGGCTCGACGTCACCGATCCGCCACTAGAGAGATTTTCCATGCTCTTCAGGATGTCGTCCAGTACGTGAATGGCAACCGTGTGGAGATTCTTGAAACTCCCCTGCAGATCATCGACGACGCCGGAGAAAGCGGCCGTTTCGAGTTTGCTCTGTTCAGTCGCGTCCTTGAGATCCTCGTAGTCATTGACGGCCTTAGCGATAGCCTGCCCCTGCTGGCTCAGCAGGTCGACGTTCGCGCGCTTGAGCGCGTTGTCGAGTTGGTACTGACGATCATTTTCCGTTAGCTTCTCGCCCTCCATGTTCAGGGACGCAATTACATCATCGACTTTTTTCTGTTGCTCCTCGGCTGCGCGCGCCGCGTCCTCGCGCGCCTTGGTTTCGTCCGTGATGTCCTGCTTGACGCGGCGGTCGGGTAGTTGCGGTGGGAAGGGCATGCCGCCGCTAGTGTAAGGCGATACGGGCGTTTTGATCGTCGGGTGCAGCAGGCTGTCGGGAATGTCGCCTTGCGTCGGCGTTGGCGTGATCTTGGCTCGCGCGTAGGCATACATCTGATAAGTTGTGCTAGACCTAATCATCAGATCGAGGCCGTCCGCCAGCGACGATACCATATCGACCGTCAATGCCTTGACGTTGAGGATGGCGTGGCTCCACGCATCGTCGAATTCCTTGCCCTTCGCGACGATCTTGTTGTCGATCAGTTCGCCGCTGTCACGCAGGTGCTGTCCGTACTCGATCAGGCCGGCGTTGCCCTGCTTGAAAATGTTGACCATCTCGCCTGCCCTCTGCCCGAAGGCCGCGGAAGCGATGCCGAGTTGATCGGTGGAATCGGCGGCTCCCGCTATGGCATCGGCAATATTGCCCATGATATCGACGGCGCTTTTGTTATTCCCGTTCGCGTCAGTCAGGGAGATGTTGTACTCGTCGAGGATCTTCTTGAGTTGGCCGGTGCCGTCGCGCGCCTGCGCCACCTGATCGGTAAAGTGGCGCAGCGCCTGATCGGCCTGCTCGGTCTCCACGCCGGCGTCCTTCGCCGCTGCGCGGAAGATCTGGATCTGCTCGGCCGACATGCCGACGGCGTTGGCCTCGTTCTGCAGCGAAGCGAGGCCCGTAACCATCCCGTCGATCGCTTCGAGCACGCCGCCGGCGGTCAGCACCGGGATGAGTTCGGCAAAGGACGCACCGAAGCCGGCCACGTACTGGTCGATCTTAGAGAGCTTGTTATTGACGCTCGACTCGAAGTCTCCCAACTGCTGGTCGCCGCGCGCCAATTCCTGCCGCAACTTCTCTGTTGTCGCATCGATCGTCACTAGCATTTCGTCGATTGTAGGCATCTTTGCGCTCTCCTATCTAAACCGCTGAGAATTCAGCATTTTTTCGGGGTACCATTTTAGGCACTTACTAAGTCATTGATTTGATTCACTCCAGGTGGAACTTTTTTTCCTGACTTTCACGTGCGCGTTTTCGTGACCACGAGCGCGGTCTACGAAGAAAAAGTTGTAGGGATTTTCCCACCCCCCGGGGGTTCGGCCACCGGCCTGCCTTCCCTTTCTCGCCTCGATCCGGATTTAGCAAAGGTGCTGTCCTGCGTTGCGGTCTTGCGGCTGTGGCAGGTATGGCAAAGGGCTTGCCAGTTCGAGCTATCCCAAAAGACCTTCCAATCCTCGCGGTGTGGAACGATGTGATCTACCTCAGTGGCCGCAACGGTTTCTCCATGACGCCGGCACTCCACGCACAGTGGATTGCGCAACAAGAATGTTTCTCTTGCCTTGCGCCAGCGCCGACCATAGCCACGCTTGCACGAGGACGCCCGGTTATCCTCGGCAGGCGCACGATGCTGTTGAGGCAACGCGCAGGCAGCGGACGGGCGGTGCGTGGGAGGCTTCTGAGGCAACAGGATTTCTCCAATAGTGGTGACGGAATGATTCGCACGATGTAATGGTTACTCTAAGCTCATGGGCAGCAGTCCGCAAGAGTATAAATGAGGCAGTAAGAACCGATGTTTATTGACTAATTCTCAATTGCGGGACTTCTTGACGATCACTTCAAACCCATGTAACTATCAACGAGTTGCACGCCCTTTAACCGGGAAGAGAATCGAATGGATCGCGTCACCATCAAGGATCTTGTTGACCACCTGTCCGGCACGCTGAATATGGACCCGGTGTGGCTGTCGAACCTGTGCCGGTACTTACGGCAGGATCGCGTCTTGCCCAACGGGCTTGCGAAGCGCGGCGGCATGGCACCAATCACACCGGAGCACGCAGGCTTCGTTCTTCTCGCTGCACTCGCAGCCGAACATGCGCGCGGCTGCACCGAGTTCATCAAGCAAATCCGCGACTGGCGTCCTGCCCGTGTTCAATGGGGTGAGGAATCCACGGATCGCGCATTCCTTCAGACCGTCCTGTCATCGGATTTGGGCAACTACTTCCCGGCGCAGTGCCCCGATCCCAACCAGACACTCGGCAGAGTGATGACGGGCATCTTCGATGCGTCCGTCTCCGACTGTTATCCTTGCCTCGACATATCGGTCTCCAGGACGAGCAATTCATTTCAGATCGACGTGACGCTTGCTGTCGCCGGGCACGGCACCGACGGCATCAGCGACGATCCGGAATGCCCGAGTTGCGCCATCGTTCTGTCTTACGTGGCACCCGACCAGCACGTGGACGGGCACGAAGGCGTCGTCATTACCAACGGCATCAGCAAGGCGACGATCGCGAAGCTATCGACGCTCTTCACGCCTATCCATGATCCCGGCGCTCATGCGCCAGTGCCCGAAGCGAAAGCAGCATGACATGAACAGACTGCCCGCATTCGGGTTTGTGATCCCGCAGCGACCATGCCGGGAGCCGGAGGGCCTATGCGCTTTCCAGAAACCGTGACCTAGGACTTAAGGTCACACGGCAGGTCACAGAAAAGGTCACGGCAAAAGACAAACGGGTTCAACCCGTTAAGAAATGCTGTAACCTTGTAACCAGAAAAACCCACTCACACATCTTTTCGGCAAAAGTATACCGTCCCCTGTATTTCTAGGTTACAAGGTTACAACTCATAAATATATTCACTAGTTCAAATAGTTATCTGTAACCTTTGGCTGTGACCTTCCTGTGACCTGCGTAACCTTGACGTAAAACGCCGCGACGAGAGGACCCTCACAGTCGCGGCGATGGCGGCAATCTTATCCCGATTCGGTCGCAACACACAATCTTTGCAGATACAAAAATCGGCGTCAGTCTGCGCTGCCAGCTTTCTTTGAAATCCCGCGGCCCCGCTCTGCAGGGAGGCAACGCCGGCCATTGGTCAGGCCCTTTGAATTCAGGCATACAGGCGAGCCACGTTGAAGCCTGACAGCTTCTTACGGAAGGGGCGCGGGGAATTGCACGAGGCGAAGAAACGAATGCCAAAAAACAAAGGGGGCATCGAGCCCCCCTTCCTTGCGCGATAGAGAGTAGTGCGCGTCAGACCCGCTTCATCACGGCGACGACGCGGCCAACAACGCACACGGCGTCCGGGTCAAGATCAACCGAAAGGTACGCCGCGTTCACGCGCGACTGAGTGACTTTCTTGAGTTCCGGCCGCCACTGAAGCCGGGCGACATCGAGGCCGCAGGGACCGTCGATTACGAAAAGCCCTTCTGGTGATGGCATAGTGTGCTGCTTGTCAAACACGAACCACTCACCCGGCTTGATTTCGGGAGCCATCGAATCTCCGACCATTTTCATGCAGCCGAGGAAAGCGGGATCGAGGCCTTCGTCGCGGAACGAGGCGTGAGCATAGGCGGGCAGGTTCATTCGTATTCTCCTTTTTGATTGACAGGCGATTAAGGTTTCTCTACTAACGCTCTAGTACGTTGTCCCAACAACCTATGCATTTATATCCACCATGTCAATACAAAATCACAAAGCGTTAGTAAGGTGTACCAAATGACATTGACCGGAAAGCAGTCCCGCATGGCGCGGGCGGCGCTCGATTGGGGCGTTAGAGATCTGGCGGGCAAAGCCGATATTAATCCCAACACGATTAGCCGGTTCGAGAGCGGCAAAGGCGCACTCACAACGACCGTCGACAAGCTTCAGGCTGTCTTTGAAGCCGAGGGGATTCGATTCACGCAGGATGGCTGCGTGTGCTCTCCCCCTGCCCGAAAATCAAGCTTATGAGCGCGGTCGAAAGACAGCTCGCTAGGAACGACAAAACGGCGCAGATACGAAGCCGCATTGTCGCGCTCTTCCTCGAAATCGAGCGTGAAGGCTACCAGTTCGGCGAGATCATCGGCGCGGTCATCGGCGCGGCCTACGTTCTCCTGCTACAGCGCCATCCGGAAGCGACACCACAGGAGCGATCCGCGCTTTTCAAGCAACTCGCATCGGACAGCGCGGACATTTTCGAAAGCACGATTGCACCCAAGATGTGAAGAACATCGGCGGCGGGGCGCGGGGGGAATTACCTGACCGGAGGCAAATACCATGATGGATCAAAAGAGCGACCACAAGATCCGGCGCGAAAGACGGATGCAGCAGATCGACAATCTTACGCCGGAGCTGCGCGCCGTGGTCAACGAATGGGGCTGGACTATCGTCGACAACTTCATGCGCTGCGGTGTGAAGAAGGCAAACCGCATCGAGCACCTGATCAACGTCGTTCTGAACGAAACCCGAGCACCGCGCGGATATTCCGCCTCGTTCCAAGGCCCGCGCAGAGGGACCGACCACGCCGAAGGCTCTGATCTCGTCAATCCCCGATCATCGGCCGCTGACTGAATAGCAGCCCGCGAGGGCCTTTCCATTCGTGCCGGCGATTTTCGATCCACTTTTTTAGCCGCGCGCCTGGCACCTGGTGAATGCGGCCTTCGGTGACCACCTCAAACAGCGTGGATGTCGTGGGGATCGGGAAGCCGCAGCCGAGATTTGCACGAACATGCGTGAGATACAAATGCGCGGCATCGTAGGAACTTTCGGCGTTGACATCAAGGCTGTACCGCTTGCCATCGCCGTCGGTGACGGTGACAGTACACCACTTTCCCATGCCCAATAGCATAGCGAAGAAAAGGCGAACATTGGCTGGAGGGGTGCGGGGAGGAAACTTGCCAATTCCGCGGGTGCTTGCTAAAAGACGGGCATGGGCCTTCGCTTTCGCAAATCAATCAGGATCGCACCCGGCATTCGTCTGAATTTCGGCAAGCGCAGCACCAGCCTGTCGTGCGGCCCGCGAGGGGCGAAACTCAATATCAGCCGCAGGGGCGTGAAAACGACGGTAGGCCTTCCCGGAACCGGCCTGTCCTATTCCTCCCTCACGCCCGCCGGCTCCGGTGGGGACAGCGCCGTAGGCTTCTGCATACTGCTCGTGATCATCGCCATTGTGGCTGTCTTCGTGAACCTCTCGTAACCCCTTCCCGCAATTCCACTTTGCGTCTTATGGCGGCCCGGAGGTCCGCTGCGCGTGGGAGCACGGGCAATATGATCTTGACTCCATATGTATTCCATGCCATAATTCATCAGTGAGATGGGACGTTGAAATCGGCGACGAGTTTGAACCGGAGTTCGATGAACTGCACGAAGACGTGCGCACCGAAATTCTTGCCCTCGCCAAGCTTCTGCAGCAATTCGGCCCTCAATTGGGACGTCCGCGCGTCGATACGTTGAACGATTCCCGTCACGCGAACATGAAGGAACTGCGTTTCAGTGCGGCGGACGGCGAATGGCGGGTGGCCTTTGCTTTCGACACGAAGCGCAAGGCCATCCTGCTCGTCGCCGGCGACAAGTCCGGCGGCAGCGAAAAGCGGTTCTACAAACAACTCATCGCGAAGGCGGACGACAGGTTTGACGCCCATCTCGCCCGGCTGAAGAAGAAGGAAAGGAAGTAGCCATGTCCAGGAACGTGAACGACATCATCGGCAAGCTGAGTTCCGCGCAGCGCAAGAAGGTCGAGGCGCGAGCGGCCGAATTGATCGCCGAGGAAATGACCCTGCAGGAACTCCGCCGCGCGCGGAAACTCACGCAGGTCAGCGTGGCCAAGACGCTCGGCATCACGCAGGACAGCGTCTCGCGCCTTGAGAAGCGCAGCGATATCCTTCTGTCCACCCTGCGCAAGACCGTCGAGGCGATGGGCGGGAACCTCTCGCTCGTGGCCGAATTCCCCGATCGCGCGCCGGTGATCCTGTCCGGCATCGCCGAAGAGGAACCGGACCCCAAGCCCGCCGGCCGCAAGCACGCTCACGCGAACGCCTGACCGTTGACCAGTTCTCAGGCTCACCGCCTGCCCGGCCGCGTTTCATAACGCCGCCTCGCGATTTCTCTACTTTCAGTCGTTGCCCTGCTTTCGCACGGGTT